>JANMEM010000549.1:0-6346 GCA_031376985.1 Hyphomicrobiales bacterium | reverse complement strand
TGAGCTTCAACAAGCCTGGCCGTTTCACGTAGCTGAAATTCAAGCGTTCCGGGGGCGACATGGTGGTGGCGGGCGTGGCTTCTAGCGTTGCATCAGTCATGGTCGGTTCCCAGATTCGAACCGCTACACTGCCACGTTTGCCATTGATGGTGCAGGGGCTTTTCGCGATTGTTGCAATCTTGCAACAGCGTATCGATTTCTTGGTTTGTGGCTGATCCACCGCTTTTACAGCCACGATCTGCCGCAATTGCGGGCTACTCCACTCACCGGAACGCCTGAAACACGAATATGACTGGGGTCACACTGTGCTTAACCGCCTGTGAACCAGAACTGCGCTGCAATGCAACGCATGTCAGATTCGCAGGATGGCATTGGTATTAGAGTTTTTAGAAGTCAGCTGATTGTGGAAATGACGTTTCTGAGAAGTGGCAAATTGGCGTTGCAAGTCTTCGCAGCATGTGCGATTCTTTTGTCTCCGTCAGGCATTGCACCAACGATCGCCGCAGAGCCTGAAGAAGGTGCTGGCTTCTTTGACTATCTCCCGGCGGCACCGGCGCTGAAGCTGCCTCACATCAACATTCCGTTCTGGACAAGCGACCTCAAAAAAGGCCGCAACGCCTATGCTGACAGCAATTACAGCAAAGCCCTGAAATATTTCCGCGAAGAGTCGGAAGACGGCAATGTGGTGGCAGATTGGTACTTGGGTCACATGTATCGGTTGGGGCAGGGCGTGTCGCGCGATGCGTCGGTGGCCTATTCCTATTATAGCCGTGTTGCTGAAAGTTATGACCCAGAAGAGTCAGATAACAAGCGCCTCAGAATCGTTATCGACAGCCAAATTCAATTGGCGAACTACCGCCGCATTGGCATTCCTGAATCTGGCATGAAAGCTGATCCTGATGCTGCGGCCCGCACTTACCTGCGCATTGCCTCCACCTACGGCCACCCTGCTGCACAATTTGCCTTGGGCCAAATGAATTTGGTGGGTGAGGGTGTGAAGCCAAATCCGCAACAGGGTTTGAAGTGGCTGACCGCAGCAGCCCGCAAGCGCCACCCGGAAGCACAGGCCTATCTCGGTGATCTTTACTGGTCGGGTCGCAGCGTCAAGAAAAACGAAACCCGGGCCGTGATGTGGTATATTCTTGCCATGGAAACGGCAAAACCCGAAGAAAATCCCAACATCGTCAACCGCTACAATGAACTGATTTCCATTGTTGACGAGGACACCAAACTGGAAGCCGAGGCCCGCGCGAGGGTATGGGCAGAACAATATCCGGCGTCGCTGAATAATTAGGGTTGGACTGGCGGCTCGCTGGGGCGTGTGAGAATATAAACGCTCACCCCGCTCATGACGATGCAGGCCAACACCGCAGCCCAGAGCGGCGCAGTGCTGAACGCTGTCAGGTAAATTCCCATGGCCGTCATCATGAGTGTCGACAACACTTTGCCAACCACAGGAATAACCCCATGGTCCTGCCAGCCGCGGATGTAGGGGCCAGCCCTCGGGTGATTGCGCAATCTTTCTGCAAGAGCTGGCGAGGATTTACTGAAAGCCCATACAGCGACCAATAAGAATGGAGTTGTCGGCAAGATTGGCAGAATGATCCCGACAATGCCGAGACCGACCGAAAGCCATCCAAGGGCCAGATAGAAAAGGCGTAAAGCAGTCATTCCAAACGCGTCTTGCACCAAGCCGTTGGATATTGCAATCAAGGGCCATGAACAGCGACGAAATGCCAATTGCCAAGCCGGAAGCTCCGCAGGGAAGATCAATCATCGGGCGCTTGCGCCGATATTTCTTTACGGGCCTCGTCATTCTGGCACCTGTTGCCATTACCGTTTGGGCCACGGTCTGGTTCATCGGCGTGTTCGACTCGTGGGTGAAACCGTTGGTTCCCATGAACTACAACCCGGATCATTACTTGCCCTTCAAAGTGCCGGGAACAGGGCTGGTCTTCGCTCTTCTGGTCATTACACTGGTGGGTTTTCTGGGCGCAAATCTGGTGGGTCGTACCATCATCGGTTGGTGGGATGGACTGGTCAATCGCACGCCCGTGGTGCGCTCGATCTATAAGGGCTCAAAACAGATTTTCGAGACCATGTTTTCTGAAAAGAGCGTGAGTTTTCAAAAGGTCTGTCTGGTCGAATGGCCACGGCGTGATGCATGGTCGGTGGCCTTCATTTCCCGTGAGATTGATTCAGGCCAGATTGGGTTGAAGGCGGGCAAAAAAATGTATGCTGTTTACATGTCAACAACGCCGAACCCGACATCCGGCTACGTCTTCTTTGTTGCGGAGGACGAGGTTCGCGTATTGGACATGACGGTGGAAGATGGCTTGAAGTTGGTCATCTCCATGGGTTTGATCTTTCCGGACAAGCCCTTGCATCTGGCGGAAGAAATCGCGGTGGCAAAACCAAAACCTACCCGGCGCCCAAAAGCCTGATCGCTTCATCGCGCTCGAATAGATAGAGCAAATGCTTCAACGCTTCGCCGCGCGGCGTTTGCAATCGTTCATCCCGATTCAAGATCAAAGCGGCATCATCACGGGCCGCTGCAAGCAGTTCTGCATGAACAGATAGATCGGCCAACCGGAATTCTGGCAAACCGGATTGCTGCGTTCCCAACACCTCACCCGCCCCACGCAGGCGCAAGTCTTCTTCGGCAATCACGAAGCCGTCTTCAGTGGAGCGCATGATTTCAAGTCGCGCCTTGGCAGTCTCGCCCAAAGGTTCCTGATACAAAAGGATACAGTGTGATTTCGCGGTGCCGCGCCCGACACGTCCACGCAATTGGTGGAGTTGGGCCAAGCCGAAACGCTCGGCGTTTTCAATCACCATGATCGCGGCCTCAGGCACATCAACGCCAACCTCAATCACTGTGGTGGACACCAGCACCGACAAGGTGCCAGACTTGAAATCCGCCATTACCTTGTCCCGCTCCGGACCTTTCAAACGGCCATGCACCATGCCCACCTTGCCCGGGAATGCTGCTGCCAAATGCGTGAAGCGATCCTCTGCAGCTGCAAGATCAACGAACTCGCTCTCTTCCACCAGTGGGCACACCCAATAGGCGCGGACACCATGTGAAAGGCTGCGTCGCAAGCCTTCCACAATCTCATCCATGCGGGACAGCGGCATGACGCGGGTTTCAATCGGCAAGCGCCCCGGCGGTTTTTCGTGCAGACGCGATACGTCCATATCTCCGTAGGCCGTGAGCGCCAACGTTCGCGGGATAGGCGTTGCCGTCATCACCAGCAGATCAGGTGCGGCCTGTGCCTTGCCTTGCAGCGCCATTCGTTGATGCACACCGAAGCGGTGTTGCTCGTCGATCACCACGAGGCCCAAATCCCGGAACGCCACCCCCTCCTGAAACAGCGCATGAGTGCCGATTAGAATATCAATTTGGCCGGATGCCAATGCGGTTAAAACTTCGTCCCTTGTACGGCCCTTTTCACGACCGGTGAGCAAGCCCAATTTTAAGCCAACAGCATCGGCAATCTTGCCGAGCGACGCCATGTGCTGCCGCGCCAGAATTTCCGTGGGCACCATCAGCGCACCTTGTGCACCTGCTTCCACGGCAATGGCCAAAGCCGTGAGCGCCACCACCGTTTTCCCCGAACACACAGCACCCTGCAGCAAACGGATCATCCGCTGACCCGATGCCATGTCAGCCGCGATCTCATGCGTTGCATTTTCCTGGGCACCCGTCATGCGATAGGGCAGTGCACCAATGATCTTTGACCGCAGGCGACCATCGCCTTTCAGCACACGTCCAGATGACCGCTTCATGTGCCGCCGCACCATGGCGAGTGCCAGTTGGTTGGCCAGCAACTCATCGTAGGCCAAACGCTGGCGTATCGGGTGCATCAGATCCACAGCATCGGGCGCAGGCGGCAAATGCGCGGCGGTCAAACTGTCATGAAAGCCAGCCCAAGCGTTTTTTTGCAGCCATGACATGTCTTGCCATTCCGGCAGATGCGACAGGCGCGGCAGGGCTTGTTGCATGGCTTTCAAGTAAGCCTTGCTGGAAAGCCCAGCCGTCAAAGGGTAAACCGGTTCAATGGTCGGGAGTGAGGAAAACGCTTCAACCGTGACCACGTGATCTGGCCGGTTCATTTGCGCCGTCGCGCGGAACCAGCTGATGTCGCCTGAGACAATGCGACGCTCACCTTCCGGCAAAAGGCTTTTCATGCTGTCGGCGTAGGCCTTGAAATAGACCAGCGTCATTTGCCCGGTGTCATCAAACACTTCGACGCGATAGGGAAGATTGCTACGGCCCTGCGGTGGTGGCTTGTGTTGACCAATAGTCACCTCAACCGTCACTACACCTTGTTCCGGCAACTGACTGATAGTGCAACGATAACGCCTGTCAACAACAGCCACTGGCGGGCGCAGCAGCAGGTCCACAACGCGTGCGGGCGTGGCCCCTTTGCCCAATACTTTCTGAAACAGTTTCGCCACTTTGTCGCCCACACCTTTCAGGGAAGTGACGTCGGCAAACAGAGGGTTGAGCAAGTCTGGGCGCATGGCCTGTTTTGTCGTGGAAGCGGTTGCGGTGCAAGCGGTTCTGACTATAAGGGCGCCCATGTCCACACCCGAAGAAAAACTTGAAACCGTCCGCAAGCGATTGGCGTGGCGGGCCTCACGCCGTGGCATCAAGGAAATGGATATTGTCGTCGGCGGTTTTGCTGATGCGAGGCTTTCTACCATGACCCCGCAGGAGCTGGTGGTGTTTGAAGTGCTGCTGGAAATTCCCGACCAGCAATTACTATCATGGGTGACGGGACAAGAAGATGTGCCGCTTGAACTACGTTCCCCCATGTTGATGGACATGCTCGCCTTCCGGCCCCTGCAGGTGACGGAATGACGGCACTTTCAATATTGAAATCCCGCATCGATGTATCCGGACATCTTATGCTGTCGGGCCTGCCACAAGGTTTGTTGGGGCAGGTTTTGCCGGAACTGGTTGTGGCAGCAACAACGCGTGGCGTTATTCATGTCTGTGTTGATGACCAGCAATTGGCACAGCTTGAAGAGCAGGTTCGTTTTCATGCTCCTGAACTGAGAATTATCCGTTTTCCGGCATGGGATTGCTTGCCTTACGACCGCGTATCGCCTTCAACGGAAATCGTGGCGCAACGCCTGTCGGCACTGGCGCAATTCACGTCTGTACCGCAAGCTCAACGCCTTGTTCTTACGACAGTCAACGCGATCACCCAGCGCGTGGTGCCGAAAACCATGGTGCTTGGCGCTTCGTTCACAGCCAAGCCGGGTCAGCGCGTGGCCGGAGATGCTCTGCAAGCCTTCCTCGTTGACAATGGTTACAGCCGCACCGGCACCGTTGTAGACCCCGGCGATTTTGCTGTGCGGGGCGGTCTCATTGATATTTTTCCACCGGGTGCGGCCTTGCCTGTCCGCCTCGACTTTTTCGGTGACACGCTGGAAAGTATCAGGTCTTTCGACCCGCACACACAACGCACCACCGAACAGCGGAAGTCCTTCACGCTTAACGCCGCCAACGAAGTGTTGCTGGCCAAAGATGCCGTTGCGACGTTTCGCAAAAACTACGCTGAAGCCTTCAACGGCATTGATACCCATGATCCGCTTTATGAGTCGGTAACTGGCGGCAGGCGCTATCAAGGCATGGAACACTGGTTGCCTTTGTTCCACCCGGCATTGGAAACGCTGTTCGACTATCTGCCGGATGCCGTGGTTTCGCTGTCTCATATGGCGCAGGAAAGTGCGGCTGCCCGCCATGCGCAAATCGCAGAATACTACGACGCCCGCAAGGAAGCCCTGAGCAAGCAAACTTTCGGAGCCGCGCCATACAAACCATTGCCGCCGCAACGGTTATATTTGCTGCCCGATGCATGGACGCAGGTTCTGGCTGATCGTACCGTCGCCGAAACTACGCCTTTTGAACGTCCTGAAAGCAGCGCAATCTCGTTCGGCGGCAAGCAGGGGCGCACATTCGCTGCCGAACGCGCCGAGGCCGGCGGCAACATTTACGACGCTGTGCGCACCCATGTGCAGGCAGTGCAAGCCGCACACAAGCGCGTGGTCATTTCCGCATGGACCGAAGGGTCCGCCGAACGTCTGGCGACCATCCTGCGCGATCATGACGTGGGTTCAATTGCCAGTGCGGTGAATTGGGATGAGGTACTGAAGCGCGACAAGTCACTGATCAACGTCATCGTGCAGCCACTTGAGGAGGGCTTCGAAACACCTGATCTCGTGGTGATCACCGAACAGGATATTCTGGGTGACCGCATGGTGCGCCGCGTGCGCCGCGCCCGTAAAGCTGCCGATGTGATCGCCGAACTCTCATCTCTCATGCCAGGCGATT
>JANMEM010000506.1:0-2676 GCA_031376985.1 Hyphomicrobiales bacterium | reverse complement strand
TCAGACATGCCTGAAACCACAAGGCCGGAACCAAAAAGCAGGCCAATGAAAAATTGTACGAGAAGTGACATCGCGAATCCTCAGATCAAATGCCGGGTGATGAACACGGTGATGATCGCGGATGCCATGAAAACGGCCACGGCCACCAAGGACCGCACAGACAACCGTGACAGCCCGCAAATGCCATGGCCTGAAGTGCAACCATTGCCCCAGACGGAACCAAAACCGACCAATAACCCGGCAGCAATCAACAGGCCGGACTTGCCGGAAATGGTCATTGGTGTCCAGGCCCCTGTCAATGTTGCAAGGAAAAGCGGGGCCCCAACCAGACCAAGAATAAAGGCCACGCGGCCACTGGCATCTCGGTCCAGGTAAGGCGGCAACATCCGCACGGCAATACCGCTGATGCCCGCAATGCGGCCATGAGTGGCCATCAGCAACACAGCTGCGGCACCGATTATGCCGCCGCCAACAAGAGAAGCAATGGGTGTAAACTCTGTGGCCATTTGCATGATGAAAGCCTCACTAAGAAATTTTGGAGCGGGTGAAGGGAATCGAACCCTCGTATGCAGCTTGGGAAGCTGCCGTTCTGCCATTGAACTACACCCGCGCAAATCTGTTTTGACCTTCCATCACGGCGGCGTCAAGCGCCCGTGGCTATCACACTTGCAAAGCACCTTAGAACTTTCTAAAACTTCACTCATCTCTCAAAGCGACAGGGCATCGCTATGATCATACGTCGCTTGGCAATTGTTTTGGCCGTAGGCTTGGTGCCGACCATGGCCGTGCAGTTTTACAATTTGCAAGCCCTGCATCAGGCCCGCACGGTTGAAGTCAGGCTGGCGGCCCTGCGGCAGGCGGAGCTTGCAGGTTCTGAAATCCAGCGTATTGTTGAAGGTGTGCGCGGTATTATGACTGCGGTCAGTCAGGCCCCTTCCGTTCGTGCCATGAACACCGAACTGTGCAGCCCTTATGTCAAACAGTTGGTAGCAAAGCTCGAACACATCGATGGCATTTCTGTTGTCGATTCAAGCGGACAAGTGCGCTGTGCCGCGTCCCCGGAACAACTGGCCATCAATATTCGTGACCGTGATTATTTCCAGGATTCACTCAAAACGACTGAACTCGTGACAGGTATTTACCTGATGGGACGGATCAGCAAACGACCCACATTGCCCTTTGCACTTCCATTGATTGCGGAAGACGGGCAACATATCGGCGCTGTAATAGCCAGTCTGAACCTCGATTGGCTTTCTGGCCAAATGCTGTTGCGTGGCCTGCTGCCGAACGGCTCCATTACAGTGGCGGATCGCAATGGCGTCATACTGGCGCGACAGCCACAACCGGAAAAATTTGTAGGCAGCAGTATTCCTGAAAAATTCATGTACCTGCTGACAGAAAAACAAGCGGGCGTGATTGACGTCGTCAGCCAGGATGGAACAGCACGCCTCCTCGGTTATGTTCCCCTGCAGCCCCGGCCAGCAGGACTTTATGTCAGTGCGGGGATCGGCAAGTCAGACGCATTCGCTTCTGTCGACAAAGCGTTGTGGCGCCAGGCCATCATCACAATTGCGGCCATCTTCGCGTCGCTGTGCGGGGCCAGGTTGGTCGCGGCGCACTACTTACTGAAGCCCCTGAAGAAATTGCTTCTTGCAGTGCGCCAGGTCCAATCAGGTGATCTCTCGGCTCGCACCGGCATGACCAGGGAACAGGGTGAACCCGGCGAAATCGGTCAGGAGTTTGACCGTGCGCTGGAGCAAGTGGATCAACGCGAAATGAACATCGACGTGTTGATGCGGGAACTTGCACATCGGTCCAAGAACCAGTTGGCTGTACTTATGGGGCTGATCAACCAGTTGGCGCGGCGGCAGTCATCGGTTCCCGCGTTCAGGGACGCCTTGCTTGAACGGCTCCACGCATTGTCAGCTTCGCAGGACCTGCTACTCAAGCTTGACGGACAGAATGTCGAAGTCAGGAAACTTGTCGAAGTGCAACTGGAGAGCTTTCTATCGGCGAAGTCGACCCGCATTCAGATTGCGGGCCCTGCATTGACACTTCCACCAGACTCCGTCCGCTCGCTTGGAATGGCCATTCATGAACTCGCCACTAACGCCACTAAACACGGGGCGCTGTCAAACGCCACGGGGCAGGTGGCCATCCAATGGTCCAGTGTACAAGGACATCACGAATTCATCTGGCGGGAACACGGCGGGCCACCAGTTGCAGCGCCGCAGACGTCGGGCTTTGGACGCACATTGATCGAAAAAATCGTTCCCCAGCAAATGGATGGCAGGGCTGAACTTCAATACTTGCCCGATGGCGTCAAGTGGACCTTGCACTTTCAGTAGTTGAAAAGGCTGACATCGCTGCTGGAAAAAACCTATCACGAATGCGTGATCGCGCCGTAGGGAACTGTGATCATCCGTTCCCGTGGTCGCAGGCGTATCTGTCACACTTGCTGGCAAAGGGCTGGCGAAAATACGGAGCGCACATATGACCATCACCAAATCTTTGAAATCGATGCTCGGAGCAACGGCACTGCTCGGCTTGACATCGCTTTCTGCCTTGGCTGCCAATCCACAAGTCGGCGGTGCCGATATGCTGGACAGCAAGAACATCATTGAAAACGCCTTGAATTCCAAGGACCACACAACCTTGGTTGCCGCCGTAAAGGCA
>JANMEM010000469.1:0-2830 GCA_031376985.1 Hyphomicrobiales bacterium | reverse complement strand
CCGGTCTGCCAACGGCCCGAAAATCAATTGTAATACGCCAAAGCCCAGCATGTAGGCGGGTATCACCAACTGGCGGCGGTTGGGATCAGCCTCGCCCAGACTTTCGCCAATCTGCTGCAAGCCTGGCAACATGATGTCGATGGCAAAGGCATTGACGGCAATGAGGCCTGCAACGAGGGCAATGAATTCGGTGCGGCCAAGACGCCCGACAATCGGCGCCATATGTGATGTTTGGGTCTGTGACATGCACAGTCGGATAGACTCCAGCGTCCCGCCGCGTCAATGCCACCTCGCGTGATAGCTGCCATGACCATGCGTCATCAAGCCAGGCGCGTGTAAATCAGCGTGGAATAGGGTGGAATGTTCAGCACTGAAGAAGACGCGAAGCCATCTTGCGCGCGATCCTCCGCCGCAAGATCACTGACTGCGGCGTTGCTGAAATCCTCGCTGTAAATTGCAGCATCGCTGTTGAATGAAAGATTCCAACAACCTCCAGCTGGAAAACCGATGCGATAATTCCCGCGGGTCTCCGTGCTGAAATTCATCACCACCACAACATCATCACCGGGGCCTTGGTTGTCAAAGCGGTGGAAGGCGACAACATTGGCGTCGTCGTTGATGTGAAACACATTGACGTTTTGCCCCATCAGGCCAAGTGAAGTTCCGTTGCGGTTGAGACGGAGCGCAATCAGGTCACGGTACAGGCGCACAATGCCCCGGAAATCACCGCTAAGGTTCCAGTCCAGCGGTACATCATCCCTGAACCATTCACCTTGCAAAAACTCCTGGCCTTGAAACAGCATGGGAATGCCGGGTGATGTGAACACCAATGCGGCAGCGAGCGTGGAACGTTTTTGCGCAAACCAACCTTTGGCATTGTCGGGGTCTATTTCATGGGGCACACGGGCTTTGCCGTTCGCCACTTCGTCATGGGACTCACTGTAGATCACACGGCGGAAGGCGTCGTTGCCATAGCGGTGACTGATGGCATTGCGAACCGCATCCATTGACCGTGCACCATCTTCTGGCACCACAACGGCAGCGCGTATCGGGTGCACGAAATTTGCATCCCACTGTGCGCTGAACCCGGCCCCACCCAGATCCACTTTCTCGGTCACCGCATCCACAGAGCGCAAGTCCTCGGCAATGCTGATGCGGCGACCTTGAACTGATTGCATTTCGGTATTGAGCCACTGCATCAGTGACCAGCCCTCTGGAATATCGTCGCCGCTGCCGCCGCCAACTGAACGGATGTAGAGCGTCATGTCAAAGCGCAGACCGTTGATGTGATACTCGTTGAGCCACATCATGATATTGTCACGCATGAATTGCCGCACTTCTCCACGGCCATAGTCAGGGCGGGTCTTGCCCCAAGGCGTTTCCGCGCGGTGATCGTTATAGAAATAAATGCCACCGCCGTCGTTCTCGCTCCAGCCGTCAAAGCGCCAAAGATCAAGGTCGCTGGGCCCGAAATGATTGAACACCACGTCAAGGATAACAGCGATGCCAGCCCGGTGACATTCGCGCACAAAAGTCTTCAAACCGTCAGGGCCGCCATAGGCGCTTTCAACAGCAAAGATATGCGCCGGGTTGTATCCCCAGGATTTGTCGCCTGCAAATTCTCCCACGGGCATGATCTGGATGCAGTTGACGCCCAGTTTCTTGAGGTGATCAAGCTGTTTCAGCGCAGTTTCAAATTTTCCGGTTTCACCCGCTTTTGCCACGAACGAGCCCACATGCATTTCATAGATGATGAGTTGATTGTGGGGCGGCAGTTCGAAACTCGCGCCGTGCCAATCGAATGCGTTGACGTCAGCAATAACGCCATCGCCAACGGAGTTGGTCACTTCGCGGGCATAGGGATCGACACGCTCGAAAGTCTCTTTGTCATTCGAGATGACGAACTTATAAGAATCACCAGCTCGGGCATCCGGACTGTTTCCGGCCCAAATGCCGTTGCCTTCTGGATCAAGTATGAGGAGGGATGACTTGGAACTAATCCTCGCGGATACTGTTGTGGCATGAGGTGCCCAGACCCTGAATGTGCAGCCATTTTCATGTAAGATGGCGCCCATGCCCGCTACTTTTGTCATATCTGCAGTCCTGAAAGCAAAGTTTTAACTTTTTAAAACGCCTGAGGCGCTTATTTGTTCCATAGGCTTTGGCAGCTTGCCTTTTCCGGACAATTCTGCTTTATCCCGCTCATCTCCTACGCAAGTTTGAGGTTTCCAACCGTCTGGCCAGTAAAGGGCTGCCATGGCGGTTTCATTTATCGTTCTGAAAGGACTGAACAAAATGCCCAAGATGAAGACAAAGTCGGCCGCCAAAAAGCGGTTCCGCTTCACGGCCTCTGGCTTGGTGAAGGCGGGTGCCGCAGGCAAGCGCCACGGCATGATCAAGCGCAGCAACAAGCAAATCCGCAATCAGCGCGGCACTATGATTCTGGCTCCGGGCGATGAAGGCCTGGTCAAGATTCACATGCCCTACGCCGCGAAATACTAAGAGGAGCTTGAACCATGTCACGTACAAAAGGCGGCGTTGTCGCTCGCCGTTCCCACAAAAAAATCATGGCCCGCGCGAAGGGCTATTTCTCGCGCCGTAAAAACATTTTCCGCGTTGCCGTTCAGGCTGTGGAAAAGGCCGAACAATATCAATACCGCGATCGCCGCGCCAAGAAGCGCAATTTCCGCGCCTTGTGGATCCAGCGTATTAACGCCGGCACCCGCGAACTGGGCCTGACTTACGGTCGATTTATCAACGGCCTCAACAAGGCCGGGGTTACAGTGGACCGCAAGGTTCTCTCTGATCTTGCAATTCATGATCCGCTGGC
>JANMEM010000457.1:0-10477 GCA_031376985.1 Hyphomicrobiales bacterium | reverse complement strand
GGCTCCGCCCTTGCGGCATTGGCGCGGGAAAGTGGTCACGTCGTTTCGAACTGGAGCAGAAGCAAGCCTGTTCTACCCTCCGGCAACGCCATCATCCTGGCACTGCCTGCGCAAGTCATCGGCGCGGTCTTGCCCGCCCTCGGTATCGCGCCTCAGGAAGCCCTCATCATCACCGCAAAGGGCATTGATCGTGCCAGCCACCGCTTCATGCACCAAGTGGTCAAATCCATCTGCCCCGAAAATCCTGTGCTCATTCTCTCTGGCCCCAGCTTTGCCGAAGACGTATCGCGCAAGCTGCCAACCGCCGTCACTTTGGCTGCCGACACGATCGAAACCGCCAATCATTGGGCCAAGGCCCTGTCGCGTCCGCACTTCCGTATCTATGCCTCAGACGACCTGATGGGCGTGGCCATTGGCGGTTCCCTCAAAAATGTTCTCGCCATCGCCTGTGGTATCTCAGACGGCAAACAATTGGGCGCCAGCGCCCGCGCCGCCCTCATCGCCCGTGGCTTTTCGGAACTCACCCGCCTTGGCAAATGCCTGGGTGCAAAGCCTGAAACCTTGATGGGTCTCTCAGGCCTTGGCGATTTGCTGCTCACCTGTTCCAGCCCGCAATCCCGCAACTACGCGTTTGGAAAAAGACTGGGCGAAGGTCTATCCGTGCAGCAGGCCATCGCTTTCGCAAGCGGTGTGGTGGAAGGTGTGTATTCGGCTCAAGCTGCGCTGGCACTCGCCCGCGAACATGGTCTATCCATGCCCATCACCGAAGCCGTCAGTGCCATTGTTGAAAACAATGCACAACCCGAAGACATGATCAAAGCCCTGCTGGCCCGGCCCGTGGGCGCTGAATTTTTATAGGAGAACACAATGCTTTTCGCCCTCATCTGCACCGACAAACCAGACAGCCTCGACATCCGCATGAAAGCAAGGCCAGACCATTTGGCCTTCCTCGAAAAACTGGGTCCAAACCTGAAAGCCGCAGGCCCTTTCATCGGTGACGACGACAAACCCACAGGCAGCCTCGTCATCATCAACGCGGATGACAAAGCCCACGCAAAGACAATCGCCGCAGAAGACCCATATGCAGTCGCAGGCCTCTTTGCCTCGGTTGAAATCAAACCCTGGAAATGGCTGATCAAGAATCCGGAGACTGCTTGATGGCTTACTGGCTCTTCAAGTCCGAACCGGATGTTTTCTCGTGGGGCATGCTGAAAGCAAAAGGCGATGCTGGCGAGGAATGGACAGGCATCCGCAACTATCAGGCCCGCAACAACATGCGCCAGATGCAACTGGGAGATAGAGGCTTCTTCTACCACTCCAACATCGGCAAGGCGGTGGTCGGCATCGCAGAGGTTTGCAAACTCATCCACCCCGATTCCACCGCGGATATTCCCGCTTGGGAATGCGTCGATATTCGCGCTGTAAAGGATTTGCCAAAACATCTGACCCTCGACGACATCAAACTGGTTCCGGAACTCAAAGAGATGGTGCTGGTGAAAAACTCGCGATTGTCCGTCCAGCCCATCAGTGCCGATGAGTGGAAGTTGATTTGCAAATTGTGTGGGTTGAAATCAGTAGCGTGACAGACCCCACCACCTTCATACTCGAAAACACGACACTCCTTCCCGTCCCGCTAACCCCAGAAATCCACCTCCACCTCGCCCACGAAGCAGTGCCCCTCTGGCAAAAGACCGAAGATGAACTCGGCGAAACCGGACTTCCCCCACCCTTCTGGGCCTTCGCCTGGGCAGGTGGACAGGCCCTGGCACGCTATGTCTTGGACAATCCGGAAACTGTTGCGAACAAGCACGTCATCGACCTTGCCTCAGGCTCAGGACTCGTCGCTATCGCTGCAATGAAAGCAGGCGCTGATTATGTTCTCGCCGCAGACATCGATAGCTTCGCCGTGGCAGCAATCGCGTTGAACGCCAAAGCCAACAAAATCGCCATCACCACAACATCAACCGATCTCTTGCAATCCCCACCACCCGTAATCGACACCATCCTCGTCGGTGATCTCTTCTACGAAAAATCCACCGCCGAGAGCGTCTTCGCATGGGCGACAAGAGCCAAAGCCCAAGGCACCTTCGTTCTCATTGGCGATCCCGGACGCAGCTATCTTCCCAAAGACAAACTCACAAAGCTCGCCGAATACAACGTACCCGTCACCCGTGATCTTGAAGATGCGGAGATCAAGCGGACTGCGGTGTGGTCGCTGGCGTAACCACGCGCCCGGTGTTGTTCAAATACAAAGCCAGCATCAACAACGCCAGCGACACCCACAACCACTTGTCCTGAACACCGCCAAAAAACACCGCTGCAATAATCACGGCAGCGGGAGTTGAAACATAAGTGGCCTGCACCGTGTAAACCGCACCCTTGTCGCGGATCAGCGTGAAATATGCAATCCGCTCCACCACCCACATGGCCACCAGCGGCACCATGATCCAGTAACCGCTCAATACAGGCGAACCTTCGGCACCAAACGGAGCAAAAAATAAAATCATCGGCAAAGCAAACAGACCGGAAAACAAACTCTCAGCCGCACCGGCTTTCAATGTATCAGCCTTTTCCGGCCATGCCCGCCCTGCGTAAGCGTTGTAAAGCGTATAAAACATCGGCACCAACAGCGACGCAACCAGCCACCATGAAATTTGCCCTTGCAACATACCCTCACGCGACAAAATCAACACCAGCGTCGACGCAAATCCTGCAGCAATCGCCAGCAACCGCCGCCCTGTCGCAGACTCCCAGCCCGTGACAAGCGCCAGTAAATAACTGAAAAACGGTGAGGTCGTAATGACGATGGAAAGTTCCGTCGGTGGCACATAGCGCGCCAGATACAAATTGATGGCAAAGGGCACATTCATCAAAAACGCACATCCCGCACCATAGCGAAGGATCGATCTGTCAAGCAGGAACGTTCCGCTTTTCCATGCTGAAATCAGCAACATGATCACGCCCACACCAATCCCCGTCACAAAAATCGTGTGGCTGAACGGCATGTTGATGTTCGACAGTAGCTTGTACAACGAAGGCGAAATGCCCCAGAACAAACCGAGCGACAGAAAATAGGCAAAATGGCGGGGCGAAGTCATCTACGAGGCCTTAGACAGAATTAAGTTTGCAGGCTATAGCAACTCCCATGAATAAGTGTCGTGAAACGCGACCGCTCTGGGAGAAGATCAGCCATGTCCGAAAAAGTCTACGCCGTGCCGGCAGCCTGGAAAAAGAAGGCCCATGTGGACGAGGCGGGCTACAAGGCCATGTATGCGGAATCGATCAAGAACCCGGCCAAATTCTGGGCCAAACAGGCCAAGCGCATTGACTGGTTCAAGGCCCCCACAAAAATCAAGAACACATCCTTCGACTACGACAATGTTTCCATAAAATGGTACGAAGACGGCGTCACCAATGTCTCCGTAAACTGCATTGATCGCCATCTCAAAAAGCGCAGCAACCAGACCGCTATCATCTGGGAAGGCGACAACCCCTACGACGACAAGAAAATCACTTATCGCGAATTACACGAACACGTTTGCCGCTTGGCCAATGTCATGAAAAAGCACGGCGTCAAAAAAGGCGACCGCGTGACGCTTTACATGCCCATGATCCCCGAAGCCGCTTACGCCATGTTGGCCTGTACGCGCATTGGTGCCGTCCACTCCATCGTCTTCGGCGGTTTCTCACCGGAATCCCTCGCAGGCCGCATTGAAGACTGCGGGTCACACTTCATTATCACCGCCGATGAGGGTCTGCGCGGCGGCAAGAAAATCCCGCTGAAAGCCAACACTGACGCGGCTCTCGCCAAGACAGGTTCCAGCGCAAAAGTTCTCGTCGTTCGCCGCACGGGTGGTGCAGTGACATGGGAGAAAGGCCGCGATCTTTGGTATCACGAAGAAATGGCCTCGGTAAAACCCGACTGCAAACCAGAGAAAATGAAAGCCGAAGACCCGCTCTTCATTCTCTACACCTCAGGCTCCACCGGAAAACCCAAGGGCGTGCTGCACACCACGGCGGGCTATCTTGTCTATGCCTCCATGACGCATCAATACGTTTTCGACTATCATGATGGCGACGTCTACTGGTGCACGGCAGATGTGGGCTGGGTCACCGGCCACAGCTACATCGTCTATGGCCCTTTGGCCAATGGTGCCACCACACTGATGTTCGAAGGCGTGCCAAACTATCCAAACGCTTCACGCTTCTGGGACGTGATCGACAAACATCAGGTCAATATTTTCTACACCGCACCCACCGCCATTCGCGCCCTCATGCAATTGGGCGATGACCCGGTGAAACGCACCGCACGGAAATCACTGCGATTGCTCGGTTCCGTGGGCGAACCCATCAATCCTGAAGCATGGGAATGGTATCACCGTGTCGTCGGCGATCATCGTTGCCCGATTGTTGATACGTGGTGGCAAACCGAAACCGGCGGCATTCTGATTTCGCCCTTGCCCGGTGCGACGAAACTCAAACCCGGTTCTGCCACGAAGCCCTTTTTCGGTTGCCAGCCTGCCTTGGTTGATGACAAGGGCAGTTTTCTCGAAGGTGCAGCCTCCGGCAATCTGGTGATATTGGATTCCTGGCCCGGTCAGATGCGCACAGTCTACGGGGACCATGACCGTTTCGTGCAAACCTACTTTTCCGCCTACAAGGGCATGTATTTCACAGGCGACGGCTGCCGCCGCGATGCTGACGGTTATTACTGGATCACAGGTCGCGTCGACGATGTGCTCAACGTTTCAGGCCATCGCCTTGGCACCGCCGAAGTCGAGTCAGCCCTTGTCTCCCACCCACAAGTCTCCGAAGCCGCCGTGGTGGGCTACCCGCATGATATCAAGGGGCAGGGCATCTATTGCTACGTCACCTTGATGAATGGCGAAACGCCCAGCGATGATCTGCGCAAGGAATTGGTCAACCATGTCCGCAAGGAAATCGGCCCATTGGCCTCGCCCGACAAGGTCCAGTTTTCACCCGGATTGCCAAAAACCCGCAGCGGAAAAATCATGCGCCGTATTCTGCGCAAGATTGCCGAGGATGATTTCGGTGCATTGGGCGACATATCAACATTGGCCGATCCAGCCGTGGTAGATGATTTGATTGCGAACAGGCAAAACAAAAAAACCTGAACTTCGATTTTATGTTGAGCTTCACCTTCACCAATAAACTGTGGATGTATCAAGGCAAAGGAGCTTGGCATTTTCTCAATTTGCCCAAAGATGCCGCCGAAGAGATTCGCTTTTTCAACGCAACTGCCAAAGGCTTCACGCCGCTCAAAGTCACAGCCAGCATCGGCGAAACCACATGGAAAACCGCAATCTTCCCGGATTCAGAATCAGGTTCGTATGTGCTTGTCGTGAAAGTCGCCGTCCGCAAATCAGAAAACCTGAAAGCCGGGGACACCGTCACTGCGACCGTTAAGGTTCAATCCGAACTCTGACTCAATCTCCCGTCGTTTCACACGCAACGCCAAAATCATTGGCGAGGGAACACAGCGTTTCCAGCCGCTCCTTGTACATACCCTCAATGCAATCCCCGTCCGTGCCACAAAATTTGCGCCGTGACAGAAAATCCTTTTGCCCCGCCTTCAATTGGGCCTGCCCCTCAGTCGGCAACTGCTGGCGGACTTTGAAAAACCGGTCAGACATCTGCTCGTCGAGTGCCTTCAAACTGTCGTCGCGGCAAATCGTCAATTCATCGGCAGCCTTGGCGAAATTGCAGTTAAAGGCCTGTGACCAAGCAGGCCCATTCAACGCCCAAACACCCAAAATCACGCCAAATACGAAACGCTTCATGCTCAACTCCCTGTAACCCACGGAAGCTATTCCAGTTTCGCGCCCGCCGCAACGCCACAAATCCGCCGCGCTCCCGGCACATTGAAACGGTCATGAACCGTCGCTCCATCATATTCGGCCTCGTGGCCACTGCACTCTCACCCAACCTCGCCCATGCTGCGAGGAAGAAAAAGCGCGTACCCTATGACGGTGCGCGCTGGGTGGATTTCGAAACTCCCGAACGTTCCGGAACGGTAATTATCAACACCGAAGAACGGGCACTCTATCATGTACGCGGCAACGGTGAGGCCATTCGCTATGGCGTGGCGGTCGGAAAAGCCGGTTTTGATTGGGCAGGCATTGCCAAGGTCGGCCGCAAAGTGGAGTGGCCCACGTGGACACCACCTCGCGAAATGATCAGGCGGAAGCCCGAACTGGCGCAATGGGCCAATGGCATGCCCGGCGGTGATGAAAACCCTTTGGGTGCCCGCGCCATCTATCTCTACGCCAATGGCCGTGACACGCTGTTCCGCATCCACGGCACCAATGAACCCTGGTCCATTGGCACCGCTGCGTCATCGGGCTGCATTCGCATGTTGAACGAGGAAGTTGCCAACCTCTATGACGACATCCAGATCGGTACCAAGGTCATAGTGCTTTAGCCCGCACAGAGAGCATATCCACAGACCCCTTTGCAAATCGTCACGGATTGGCTACTCAACGCCATCTCAATCTAAGGGTGACGGTATGAATCGGCGTGGACTATTGGCAGGGCTCTTCGGTGTGTTGGCATCAACCGTGGTGGCGGTGCCCGATGCAGAGGCGGCCCGTGGGCTGGATTTTCTGTTTCAGCGGAAACCCAACCGGAAACCCCTTGCCACTGTTCGCGGTAAAGCCAAACCACGCAAACTTGCCACCAACAAGAAACTAAAACCCCAGCCGCGCCGCCCGGCCTATGCTGGTGCCCGCGTTGTGGATTTTGCATCAGGAGAAAAGCCGGGTACCATCATCATCCGCACGGGTGAACGCGCGCTTTATCGTGTCATGGGTGGCGGCAAGGCCAAACGTTATCTGGTGGCTGTGGGCAAACAAGGATTCTCCTGGTCAGGCACAGCCCGCGTGGGCCGCAAGGCTGTAAACCCGACGTGGACACCGCCACCGGAGATGATCGAACGCACACCAAAATATGCGCAATGGGCGGGTGGCATGCCGGGCGGCATTCCTGCCAATCCCTTGGGCGTGCGGGCGATATATCTTTACAATGGCCGTGGAGATACCGGCTTTCGAATTCATGGCACCAATGCGCCGGGATCAATCGGCACAGCTGCATCTTCAGGCTGCATCCGCATGTTGAACCATGAGGTCATCGATCTCTACAACGCCACACCGCGCGGCACCAAAGTGGTTGTGCTCTAGGCATCATCAAGCCGAGCCGCTTCTGAGCAAACGCCACACATTTTAAAATTTCGGGTGACTTTGACACCCGAAATTAATGAATTTCGACTTTGTGTAGACGTTTATTTTCGTGACATGATTCGTCGCGATATGTGTGTCTGATTGAAGTTTAGGGGCTTGAAGTATGAAGTTGGGTAATATTCTGGTGGCCAAGGGATTGGTCTCAGCGGACGATATAAACCGGGCAATTGAACATCAGAATGCAAATGGCGGACGACTTGGCGATAGCATCGTCGCTTTGGGCCTCATCACAAAAGAACAGATCGACAAGGTGCTCGAAGATGCGCCACAGGCCCCAAGTTCACTGCCCGAAACCGGCATAGATCCGGTATTCCTGATCGAACTGGCCATCAAGGGCATGTACACAGAAAATCTGGAAACAGCATCACAGCTTGCTGAATCCATGAAGCTGTCCAGCGCCATCGTCAATCAACTCCTGCAGGTCGCGAAAGACCGGAAACTTGTTGAATCCCTGGCGTCGGCATCTGTAGGCGGCACACGGGCAGAAATGCGCATGACATTGACGCGGGCAGGCCGCGACTGGGCCGCCGATGCCATGACACGCGGGCAA
The DNA here is from genome assembly GCA_031376985.1 of Hyphomicrobiales bacterium. Lineage (GTDB taxonomy): Bacteria > Pseudomonadota > Alphaproteobacteria > Rhizobiales > Aestuariivirgaceae > Aestuariivirga. Next base: position 2,671 of record JANMEM010000457.1, on the reverse strand, counting down.
TATTTTGGGCCGTCTCCGGTATCGCTTGAAGAATATCAGGATCGTATCCAGCGCCAGCGCGTGACCAATGAACATGTAACCCGCGAGAGACTGGATGAAGCCTTCGAAGGATTGGTCATGACCGAGCGCTTCGTCAGCCGCTTGGGTCCGGCCATCAACTCCGGCAACGCCATCCTCATTTATGGTCCGGCAGGAAACGGCAAGACTACCGTGGCCGAAATTGTGGGCAAGATATTCCAGAATGTGATTTACGTGCCCTACTGTGTCGACATCGATGGTGAAGTGATGAAGGTCTATGACCCCACAGTGCACCAGAAAGTGGCAGACATGCCGGAGCAGCAGGGTGCTGCGAACCTGCGCCGTAGCCGGGTTGATCCGCGCTGGGTTGCCTGTTACCGCCCAATGGTCATCACAGGCGGCGAACTGACCATTGAAATGCTCGATCTGAAATATAACGCCGTCGCCAAATTCTACGAAGCGCCGCTGCACATCAAGGCCCTGAATGGCACCTTTCTCATCGACGATTTCGGTCGCCAGCGGGCCAAGCCTGAAGACATTCTCAACCGCTGGATCGTGCCACTGAACAGCCGTGTTGACTATCTGACCACCCACAGCGGCAAGAGCATCATGATTCCGTTTGACGAAATCGTGATTTTTTCAACCAACATGCACCCCGACGATCTCATGGACCCGGCCTTCCAGCGCCGTATCAGCTACAAATTGGAAACCGTCGAGCCACCGGAAGATTTGTTCATCAAGGTATTCGTGGGCATGGCAAAGAAAAGCGGGCTCACACTCACGCAGGATATCTACAAACTTGTGATTGATGGCATCCGTTCCAGCCAGGCGCCGCTGGCCTATTTCCAACCGAAGTTCATCGTCGAGCAAGTGCTTGCCTCCTGCAAGTTCGAAGGCACAAAACCGCAGTTCACCACAGACAATGTGACCGACGCCCTCGCCAATCTGTTCATCAAGAAAGCCGATGGCAAGATGTTTGGTGTGAAGCGGAGTTAGGGCAGGGACCTCATCCCTCACCGACACGTCTGCCACCACCCCATATCCACGTGAAAATGATCCGCGTGATCGGCATTGTAGTCTGGTGAAAGCGTCGCAGTGAACCAGTCGCACAAGCCATTCCGCGCCGCATGCAGAAAACGACTCTCTGCCGTAGCCTTGCCCCAATCCCGCTTCACCGAAATCAACTTGCCGCTCTTCGTCCGGAATCCCGAAATATCAAACGCATTGGCCGTCGCATGTTCACTCATGCTGGAGCGCCCGCGAATGGTGCGGCAACTGAATGAGCCGAAATGCAACACCTCGATAATCTCCTCGCCCAAAATCCTTCGCGCCGCGGGCTGCAACACATGCCGCTCCCAAACATAAAGCCGTGCCGCCACGGCACAGCGCATGTCTTCAGTCTTGATCCGTGCCGTCGAAAATCCCGACAAGGCAATTGCCCCTGACACTTCACAGGAACTGCCCACATTCTTTGCAGGTTTCAACACCACTGCAAGTCCTGCACGCTGTAACACCAAAGCACAATCCGAAGGCTGAAGGTCCACCAGCCGCATCTGCCAATCCGTCAGAAAACCGGGCTTCATCGTCATATCCGGCAAGGCCAAGGGGTTATAAGCCCGTGGCCACTCGAACACTCCAAACCGCGACGCCGGATAGGCCAGAACCACACAAGCTGCGGCCAATAGCATCAGACGCCGGATTACCAGCCAGAACGTAGACCTCACTGTGACTGCGACCTTTGCCCGATTTGCTTTGTTGCACTGCAAACGCTAAGAGAAAACATCACCTTATGGGGCACATGAAAAATGGCTGATTCAAGACCGGTCAACTCTGCTGTGAAGAGGCCGCTGTCTCCGCACCTGCAAATATATCGTCCAATGCTCACCATGATGATGTCAATCATGCACCGCATCACTGGTGTGGCGCTGTTCTTCGGCTCCATCCTGTTTGTCTGGTGGCTCAGCGCCGCCGCCCATTCCGAGAGTTACTTCAATCTCGTCCAGGCCATTTTCTACAGTTGGATCGGCCGCTTGGTTTTGTTCGGCTTCACTTGGGCGCTCATCCACCACATGCTGGGCGGCCTCCGGCATTTTCTTTGGGACGTGGGCAAGGGCTTTGAACTGTCAACTGTTGAAAACCTCGCCCGTCTCAATCTCATCGGCTCCATCGTCCTCACCATTCTGCTGTGGGTCTTGGGTTACGGAGTAAGATCATGAGCGATTTCAAAACCCCGCTGAAAAAAGCTCGCGGTCTGGGCTCTGCCAAATCCGGCACCGAACATTTCTGGCAACAGCGTGTCACCGCCATCGCCAATGTGCCACTGGTGCTGTTCCTGATTTACTTCATCATTTCCCACATCGGCGGAACCCGAGCCGACGTTGTCGCCAGCGTGAAAAACCCCTTCATCACTTTGGCCCTACTTCTCGCACTGGCATCCATCATGTGGCACATGCGTTTGGGCATGCAAGTGGTCATTGAAGATTACGTACATGGCGAAGGTCGCAAATTGGCAGCATTGCTGCTCAACACCTTCTTCGTCGCCGCCCTCGCGCTCACAGGCGGACTTGCAATTTTGAAAATGAGTTTTGGACTCTGATATGGCCGCAGTAGAAACAAAAAAAGCCGCAAACACATTCAGCGTAGGTGGCCGCGC
>JANMEM010000450.1:0-1957 GCA_031376985.1 Hyphomicrobiales bacterium | reverse complement strand
AGATAAGCATCGCGCTCCATGTCATATTGATTTTCAAAGTGCTGTGAACTGTCGAGTTCGATCAGCAGAAATTCTGAACGGCAAGCGAAATCGGCGAAATAAGGGCCAATAGGAAATTGCCGTGTGAATTTATGCCCGCCGAGCTGCTTGCCTTTCAAGGTGAACCACAGGAACCGCTCTGCGGTGTTGGCGGTGTTGCGCAAGTCGCGGGCGCGTTCAGTGGTTGGGTTGTTGCGCATTGGCACCTCCTGTTTCAGAGAAGACGGATTGGGGGTGGGGATTCCGTTGTGTGGTGCTGAATATTTTTGGATTGAGCTTGTGGCCTCCACCCACCCCTGACCCCTCCCTTCCAGGGAGGGGAGTAGACAAGGGTAATCTTCCCCTCCCTTCCAGGGAGGGGAGAAGTAACGCGCTGTTTTCCCCTCCCTGGAAGGGAGGGGTCAGGGGTGGGTGGTGACTGCAGAAACGGTCAGTAGGCCGGTTTCAATATCTTTGACACTTGCTCCCCCACTTCACGCAGGTTTTCGATGCCGTCGAGGAGTGGGGTTTGCAGGGGACTGGTTTGATCGTTTGTGAGGTCGTTTCTTTTCAATACGTAGGGTGCCAGCGACGTGATGGAATGATTGGGGCAGCGGTAGTTGTAGATGTAGTCCGTGGTTGGATAGAGCGATTGCACGAAGACGCGGCCTGGTGATGAAATGAAATTTTCATATTCGGTGCGGGACCGGAAATACACAGTTTCGAGATAGTCAGGCTCAACCCGTTGCAGGTAATTTTGGATGGCGAAACTTTCTGTGACATCGGTGGTCTGATACTGCGACGTACATTCTTCGGTTTTGAGAGGAAGATTGTAGGTGCAGTCTGTTGCGTTGGAGCGCATGAAGACGAGCTTTTTTGATGATCTGAAGGTGTTGACGTCGAGGAAATAATCTTCGGCACGACCGTCATCATATTGGATGAAGAATTTCAGTGCGCATTGGGCTTCGATGTCGCGGGGTGGCAGTGGTGTTACGGAGACAGTGAAATAGCCTGAATAGGGATATTCGGCATGGGCTGTAGTGGTGAGCAACAGCAGAAACAGGAGAATGTGGCGCATGTTGAAAACTTCATTTTGTTTTTGTCTTTTTCATGAAGTTCAGTGTGTGCTCGAAACTTTCGACGCCAGCTTGTGAGCCGAGGCCAGTGGCGTTCAGGGCTGAGGTGGCTTGGGCGAAACGTACTGATGTTTCTGCGTCCATGCCTTTGACCAGCGCCACGGCGAAACCAGCGTCAAAAGCATCGCCGCAGCCGCAGGTGCATTTCACAATGATGTCATAGGCGGGGACTTTGAAATGGGTGCCGTCACGGTCGTGGTAATAGGCACCGTCGCCGCCGAGGGTGAGCACACAGGCTTTCACACCCATGTCGATGAAAAATTTGCTCGTATCAGAGTAGTCGGTGAGGCCGCAGAGGGCTTGCGCTTCTTCTATCGACGGCATGAAATAGTCTGTGTACGGAAGAACCTGGGCGATGGCGGGAAGGTCTTTTGGCGAACCTGCGAAAACGTCAACCGTGGTGATGGCGCCACCTGACTTGGCTGCTTTCATCACCACGGCGGATTGGCCTTTGTCCATAGCGTCCATGAGGCCGACGCCGCCAGCGTGGAAGACTTTGGTATCGACGGTGCGCGGAATCATTTCATCTGTGACGAAGAAGTTGGATGTGGCACCCTTCATGTGAAGGGCGGGGCGGGAACCGTCTGCACGCGTGGTGACGATGGAGGACGAGGTTTTCCAGCCGGGTTTTCGTTGCACGCCCCAAGTATCAACGCCGAAGTGCTTGAGACGTTGCTGCACCCAGTCGCCCATCAGATCATCGCCGATGCCGCAGACGGCCAATGTATTGATGCCCATTTTTGCAGCGGCGATTGAGGCCGTTCCGCCTGCGCCGGAAACCGCGAGGGTCAATTCATCAATGA
>JANMEM010000444.1:0-1663 GCA_031376985.1 Hyphomicrobiales bacterium | reverse complement strand
ATTGCAGTTGTTTGGTGCCGCGCCTATAGCAGCCCCACCCTGCAAAGCCAACCCCGACACAATTATGTCTCAAACGCCTCCTCTGTCCCCTTGGTATGACCGCCAACGCCACGAAGACCGCAGGCCGTTTCTGCTGGCGCGAAATCGTATTTTGACAGCGGTGCGCATCTGGTTTTCGGAACGGGAATTTTTGGAAGTGGATGTTCCGGCACTTGTCGTTTCGCCCGGCAATGAAGCGCATTTGCATGCTTTCGTTACCGAACTGATTCATAATGATGGATCGCATTCAACACGATACCTGCACACATCACCCGAATTTGCCTGCAAGAAACTGTTGGCCGCCGGAGAGAAGCGGATCTTTTCGCTAGGTCATGTGTTTCGAAATCGCGAACGTACCAAAACCCATGCGCCGGAATTTTCGATGCTGGAGTGGTATCGTGCGAACGAGGACTATCGCATGATTATCGAAGATACCTTGGCACTGGTGCGACTGGCCGCGGATTCGACGGGTCACGCAGTTTGGCATTGGAAGGACAGTGTTTGTGATCCTTATGCCGGAGCGCAATGGTTGAGCGTGAATGAGGCGTTCAAGCGTTTTGCGGGGGTGGACTTGCTTTCAACAGTTGGTCAAAATGGTGCACCGGATCGTGATGCTCTTGCAGCGGTTTCACCCGTTGCATTTGGAGACGGCGAAACTTGGTCTGATATCTTCAGTCGTATTCTGGTTGAGAAGGTTGAGCCACATCTGGGGCAGGGGCACCTCACGGTTTTGTATGAATATCCATCTTGCGAAGCCGCGCTCGCTCGCACTTGCGCACATGACGCGCGGGTGGCTGAGCGGTTTGAACTTTATGCGGCGGGTGTTGAATTGGCCAACGGCTTTGGTGAATTGACGGATCCCACGGAACAGCGCCGCCGCTTCATTTCAGAAATGGATATCAAGCAAAGTCGTTACGGCGAGCGCTACCCGATTGACGAAGAATTACTCGACGCTCTCACACATATGCCGCCGTCGTCAGGTGTGGCGCTGGGTTTGGATCGCTTGATCATGCTGGCCACTGGGGCCACGTCAATCGAACAGGTTCAATGGGTTCCTGTGGTTTAGCAAAGTGCTGCAGGACGACATCATTTGACAGATTGTAACGCCAAACGCTTCAATCGCCGCTTATGATAAGGTTCAACCAGAGTTTCAAAGCGGGGTGATGAGACGACGCCAAAAGCATCGGGATAGTTGCGTTTGATTTTATTTGCTGCTGCTTCCACGCGGTCCGCTGTGAGGGGGTGATTGCCGTAGACAACATTGATTGCCCGGTCACGCAATGGTGCAATGGCGCGGAGCTTGCGCAACAGTGCAGTCATTTCGCGCGGGTCGTAGCCAGCTTTCACCAGAATATCGATGCCGATGGAATCTGCCATCATTTCCTGCTGTCGGATCATGCCGTTCATGGTGGCATTGCCACCGAGGCGCAACATGCGGCCCAAATTATCGGCCAGTGATGTAGGCGTGTAGTCATCCATGAACTGACTGCCAGCCTTGCTGGCCAAGCGGATTTGCTTTTGCCGCTGTGGGTGGCGCATGAGCACATGGGCCATTTCGTGGGACATGACGGCGGCAACTTGCGCCTCGTTGTCAGCAAATTGCAGAAGCCCTTCGTTGACAAGA
>JANMEM010000423.1:0-2817 GCA_031376985.1 Hyphomicrobiales bacterium | reverse complement strand
TCAAAATGATCGAAATCATCATCAAACAACCGGAACTCCCAGTCATGTGGTAAATCATCCGTGGTCCAGGAGATCGGATCAGGCTCATAACCACCCATGACAATGCCGCCCACTTCTTCCTTGAAATAGGTGCGACGATCCGGGTCTCGCACAGTCGGCGCATCCGGTGAGAGGCCCGGGATTCTTTCCGTGATGATGTATTGGTGCTTCACCGCCTGCAAAGGCACGTTGATGCCAGCCATCGCCCCCACTTGCCGCGCCCACATGCCCGCACAATTTACCACCTTGTCACAGGCGATTTTACCATTGTCGGTATTCACAGCAGTAATGCGACCATCGGCCAAATCAAAGCCCGTGACCCGCACACCTTCATGGAATTTCACACCATGCATCCGCGCTCCCTTGGCAAGGGACTGCGTAATATCTGACGGATTGGCCTGCCCATCCGTTGGCAGCCAACTTGCGCCCACCAGATCGGACGTCTCCATCAACGGCCACATTTTTTTCACTTCATCGGGTGAAATCAGATGCATGTCCATACCGAAGCTTTTCGCCGTGGTGGCCAGTCGCTTATACTCGGTCCATCGGTCTTGCGTGGTTGCCAGCCGCAAGCAGCCAGACATTTTCCAGCCCGTTTCGAGGCCGGTTTCCACATGCAGGTTTTTGTAGAGTTCAACCGAATACTTCAAAACCCGTGTAATGGAAGCGGACGAGCGCAATTGCCCTACAAGTCCCGCCGCGTGCCATGTAGTGCCGGATGTCACACGGCCCTGCTCCAACACCAAAACGTCAGCCTTATGGTTCCGCGCCAGATGATACGCCGTTGAACAGCCAATAATGCCGCCGCCGATAACAACAATCTGGGTGTGAGTAGGTAAGGTCATAAAGGGATTTTCCCGTATTGGGTTTGATAGCGTTCCAAGGCCGCAATATAGCGCATCACGTTGTCTATGGCATAGGCGTCATAGTCTACGCCGGGTGCGGCCAGAAAAAGGCTGGATACCTTGGCCCACAGCGTCTCCCGCAACAGCGACGCGCACTCCATCGCGGCGAAGGACTGCATCATCGGGGCATCCGGTTCTTTGCCAAAGTAGGTTGAAAGCAATTGCGCCTGTTCGTCAGCATTCATTTGTGAATTTGATGAGGCCCCGGCCAGATCAAACATCGCAGTGCCAAAACCCGCATACTCAAAATCAATCAGCCAAAGTTTATGACCGTCATCAATAAAATTAGCAGGCAACAAATCATTGTGACCGAAAATGATCGGCAATGGAATTTGTGCTGCTTCAAAAGCCCGCGATTGTGCAAGGAAATCACCGACACCCACATTGCGCAAGGTGTGGGCATAATCACGAATGACATGGAACACCCAAAACATGAAACCAGGCCCGGTGATCATCTGCGGCAAAATGCTGTGAAAGTCGCGGATCACCCGGCCAATGCGAATCGCGTTTGCCTTGACATCAGCGGCAGAAAAAGTTTCACCCTCAATAAAAGTCGTCACCATCACGCCAGGCTCGGCATATTCGACGGCTGGCGCGAACCCCGCCTCATAGGCCGCGCGGGCCACCATGACTTCGCGCTCACGAAACACATGGTGACACGGATAGTCCATGCCAAAGCGGACAACGTGCTTTCCGCCAGCATCTATCACCAGATAGTTTGCATTGCTCAATCCACCGCTCAACAAGGCAATGGCGATGGAACCATTCCAGCACGGCAGTTGATGGATTTTATCATTGTCGGTGGACATGAATTCAGATTGCCAGAGCCCGCAGCCCAGAGCAACTACGCCAAAATCGCTTCAATCTCCCGCAACTCATCGCCGGAAAAATCCAGCTGCGCCAAGGCCGAAACCGCATCTTCAATCTGTCCAACCCGACTGGCCCCCATCAGAGCTGACGTGACTTCGGGCTTTCGCAGCACCCAGGCAAAAGCCACTTGTGCCAAGGTTTGACCGCGTTGCAATGCAAGGTCATTCAGTCTTTTCGATTTCCGCAATACATCCGGCGTGATATTTTCTTTTTTGAGGAAGCCACCAACAGTGGCGCGGCTGTCTACGGGAATGCCCTTCAGATATTTATCCGTCAGCAGGCCCTGCGCCAATGGCGAGAACACAATTGAGCCCATTCCTTCATGCGCAACGGCATCAAACACGCCTTCAAGTTCCGGCTCACGCTGATACATGTTGTAGCGTGGCTGGTGGATCAGGCAGGGCGTGCCGAGTTCCCGCAATATCTGCGCGGCGCGGCGCGTCGCCTCAGCGGGATAATTTGATATTCCGACATACAATGCCCGCCCAGAACGCACGGCCGTATCCAGCGCACCCATGGTTTCTTCCAATGGTGTTGCCGGATCAAAACGATGCGAATAAAAAATATCAACGTAAGGCAACCTCAGCCGTTTCAGACTTTGGTCCAGACTGGCGAGCATATATTTCCGCGAACCCCATTCCCCATAAGGCCCGTCCCACATGTGGTAACCCGCCTTTGAAGAAATGATCATCTCATCGCGATGGGCCGCAAAGTCAGTCCGCAGAATATCACCGAATGCAGTTTCAGCTGATCCCGGTGGCGGGCCGTAATTGTTAGCCAAATCAAAATGCGTAACACCTAGATCAAACGCACGCCGACACAACGCGCGTTTGTTGGCAGGGTCTGCATCGTCCCCGAAATTGTGCCAAAGGCCAAGTGAAATGGCGGGCAGGAGAAGGCCGCTCCTGCCGCACCGATTGTATTTCATGCCATCACTTCATCAAGTCCCGCGCTTCATCGGGCCCCAAAGGTGCCGGACGCTTGCAGGTGGATTTCAACACTA
>JANMEM010000370.1:0-5224 GCA_031376985.1 Hyphomicrobiales bacterium | reverse complement strand
CACTGGCCCTTCGCACACGCACAGTCTGGGGGTTGCTTTCGTCACTGCCCACGGGCTAGGTGAAGCGGTCGTCAATGACCAACAGAGGAAATCTTGCGTGTAAAAGTTTCGGAAAAATCCATCACGGCGCTGCTTGAACGGCAAAATGCCCTTTATGTTCAACGCAATGCTACGTCGGCGCTTCTTTCTGAAAAATCTGCAAGATACTGGCTCCGCGGTGTTCCCATGCACTGGATGGTGGACTGGGGCACCCCGTTTCCGCTTTTTATCCAAGATGCCCAAGGCACCACGCTCACCAGCGCTGATGGACATAAATACACAGACTTCTGTTTGGGCGACACTGGTGCCATGTTCGGCCACTCACCCAAAGCCATCGCCGAAACACTGGCCCACGAAGGCGCGCGCGGCCTCACGACCATGCTGCCATCAGAAGATGCGGTTGACGTTGGCGCGTTACTCGAAGACCGCTTTGGATTACCCATATGGCAAATCACGGCAACAGCGTCCGACGCAAATCGCGCCGTCATTCGCTGGTGTCGCGCCATCACTGGTCGGACAAAAATTCTCGTCTTCAATCACTGCTACCACGGCTGCGTTGATGACACCTTCATCACGGCAGACAATGGCAAAGTGAAAATGGTGGATGGCCTTGTGGGTGAACCGCGAGACCTCACCACCTTCACCAAAGTCGTGGAGTTCAATGATGTTGAAGCACTTGAAGCCGCGCTGAAAGATGAAGACGTTGCCTGTGTTCTCGCCGAACCTGTCATGACGAACATCGGCATGGTGTTACCGGCTTCGGGCTTCCTCGAAACACTCCGTACACTGACGAAACAGACCGGCACCCTGCTCATCCTCGATGAAACCCATACGCTGTCATCAGGGCCGGGTGGTTACGCCCGTGAGCACAATATAGTTCCAGACGGCCTCGTCTTCGGAAAACCCATCGCCGGCGGAATTCCGGCAGCGGCCTATGGCTTCTCCGCAGACGTAGCCCAACGCATTCGCATCTTCCTCGCCAGCAATGGTGAGGGCCGCTCCGGCATCGGCACAACCCTTTCCGGTTCGCGCATTCAACTCGCACTCATCAAAACAGTGCTCACAACATTTTTCACACAGGAGGCTTTTGCCCCCCTCATTGTTCTGGCGCGCAGGCTTGAACGAGGGGTGGCCGACGTCATCATCAAATACAATCTGGATTGGCACGTGACCCGCGTGGGATCCCGCGTGGAATTCATGTGTTGCCCGGTGCCTCCGCGCAATGGCTACGAGGCGTCACAAGTGATCCACCAGCCCGTCGATGTGGCAGTGCATCACTACCTGTTAAATCGCGGCGTGGTCATCACGCCGTTCCACAATATGATGCTGGTTTGTCCATCCACAACGGAACATGATGTCGAGAAACTGCTGAACGCACTCGACGCCTGTCTGGACGAACTGACGCATTGAACGCCTTGGAAGCCCCAAGGTTGGAGAACTGAAAATGCCTGCATTTGTAACCCCCAAAATGGGCGCTGAGGCGCAAACATTTCTGGATGCCAATCCAGATATCGAAAGCATCCACATTGTCTGGACCGACTTGTGCGGTGTGGTACGCGGCAAGGTGCTGCGCCGTGATGAACTGGTGCCCGCCTTTAAAGATGGCCGCTTCCTGCCAATCTCAGCCCTCGTCCTCGACGTGACGGGTCAAGACGTTCCCGAAACCGGCCTGGTCTTCGACGAAGGCGACCGCGACATGTTGATGTGGCCCGTGCCCGGTTCACTGAAACGCATTCCCTGGATGGACGTGCCTTCAGCGCAATATGTGGCAAAGATTCACGACCTCGACGGCATTCCGCATTACGCCTGCCCGCGCAATGCACTGGAAAATATCGTCGCGAGATTCCAGAATGATTTGCACATGACTCCCATCGGCGCAGTCGAACTGGAATTCTTCCTCATGGACCGGAAGTCGGCCCTCGAAGGCAACCCTCGCGCACCACAAGCCCTGATGAATGAAGCAAGGCCGCAACATTACCAAGCTTATCACTTGCAGGATGTGGATGATTTCGCGCCCTTCTTCAAAGACCTCTATGCGTGGTGCGATGTGCAAGACCTTCCCGCCAAGACCCTGATCGCCGAATATGCACCAGGACAAATGGAAATCGTTCTCCGCCATCGCGACGATGTTTTGAAGGCCTGCGACGAAGCCATCATGCTGAAGCGCGTTATCAAGGCCGCTGCCGAAAAGCATGGCCTCTGCGCTACGTTTATGGCGAAGCCCTATGCCGAATGGACAGGCTCCGGCATGCACGTCCACGTCAGCTTGGGTGATGAGAAGGGCGACAACTTGTTTGCCGCCGAAGACCCAACCGAGAATGCACTGTTGCTCAATGCCATCGGCGGATTGAAAGCGGCGATGGCGGAATCAATGTTGATTTTCGCCCCCAATGCCAATTCCTACCGCCGCTTCCGCCGCAATTCCTATGCGCCGGTGGCAGCAAACTGGGGCGTCAACAATCGCACCGTCAGTTTGCGCGTGCCAGCAGGCAATGCCAAATCCTGCCACATTGAACATCGACCCTCAGGTGCCGACGCCAACCCCTATCTGGTCATGGCCGCAATTCTGGCCGGCATGCACTACGGCATCACCGAAAAATCCGATCCCGGTAACCCGGTGGTCGGCAACGGCTACGAACGCCGCGCCAAATATATTCCGGGCAATTGGTACGAAGCGATAGATGCATTCTACCGCGCGTCGATCCTGAAGGAATATTTCGGCAAGCCCTTTGTCGATACCTTCTGCACACTGAAGGAAGTTGAAGCAGATCGCTTTTATCACGAACCGTTCAAGCGCGATTTTGATTGGTATTTGAGGACGGTTTAAGATCGAGCACACTGCCCCTCATCCGGCGCGTCGCGCCACCTTCTCCCGTTAGAAGTAACGGGAGAAGGCCATCTTTTCTGCCTTCTCCTGCCCCTCTTGGCGGGAGAAGGTGCCCGAAGGGCGGATGAGGGACAACCGCTCATCTCTCAACCAACCTCCTCAACCCCTCCACAGTATCGGCCTCATCCGCAGGTTTATCCCACCTTATGCGGCTCACCCGCGGAAACCGCATGGCAATCCCGCTCTTGTGGCGCCCCGACATTTGCACCGCATCAAACGCCACCTCCAGCACCAGTGAAGCCGTCACCTGACGCACCGGGCCGAATGTTTTGATGGTATTATTCCGAACGAAGTGATCGAGCTTCTTTAATTCTTCGTCGGTAAACCCCGAATAGGCTTTGCCCACAGGCACCAATTCGCGCGGAGATTTACTCTCGTCCCAAGCCGCGAATGTATAGTCCGAATAAAATGATGAACGCTTGCCCGATCCACGCTGCGCATAAATCATTACGCAGTCGGCAGTCAGCGCCTCACGCTTCCATTTCCACCACTGGCCCCGTGGACGGCCTGATACATAAACACTGTCACGACGTTTGAGCATCAAACCTTCAATGCTGTCACCGCGCGTAGCAGACCAAATCTCTCGCAGGTGATCCGCAGTATCAACCCGCAAAATTTCGGAGATATCCATGCGCAACGGTTTGTACGCATGGTCCCATGCCTCAAGCCGAACACGCCGCTCTGACAGTGGCAACCCGCGCAAATCCTCACTATCTAGTTCCAGCACATCATACAGCCGGATATGGGCGGGATAGTCCGTCAACATTTTCTTCGTCACGGTTTTGCGGTTCAGCCGTTGCTGCAAGTCCTGAAACGGAGCGACCACAGCATCGCGCATCACCAGCAATTCACCATCCAGCGTGGCCGAAAAAGGCATATCCAAAAATTCCGGAAACGTGCCAGATATGTCGTCACCCGAACGCGAATAGAGCCGCGTGCCACCCGCCCTTGCACAAAGCTGCACACGAATGCCATCCCACTTCCATTCGATTTGATATTCACCCGGATCCAACACCGCGAGGTCATCCGCTTCCAGCGGGTGTGACAACATCAAGGGCCGGAACACCGGAACATCTTTCACATCAGGCCGTGCCGCATCGCCACCGAGCCACGCAAACAGGGGCGTGTAAGGCATGGCAAGGCCGTGCCACACTTCTTCAATCTCTTCGACAGGTTTGCCGAATGCTTCGGTCAGCGCCAGCTTGGCCAACCGCGCCGACACGCCTGTACGCATTCCTCCGGTGACAATTTTCAACAAGGCCCAACGACCATTTACATCAAGCACATCGAGCCATTTTGCCAATTGGTCTTTCAATTGGTTGCGGCCAATCAAGCCCAAGGTTTCGATAACCTGTGCCAGCGACGGCCCTTCGCCAGCATCACGGTTGGGCCAGATCAAAGACAAGGTTTCAGCGGTGTCGCCCACATAGTCCCGCGAGATACGAAACAATTCAGGATCGATATGTTCACTCGCCAAATCGAGAATCGTCTGCCGCACCGGAAATGAAAACGGCAAACTGTCAGTGATTGCTGCCAGCGCATAACCACGATCCGGGTCCGGCGTTATCAGAAAATAATCTCTCAACAAAGCCAGCTTGCCATTCCGCGCTGGCGTATAAGACAATTTATCGAGCATGGTGGCGAAGGCTTTCATTCCCCTTCCTCCTCGCCATAGCCCACCATCGCCAATGCTCGCGCCTTCAGCCCCATCGCCTGACACTGCAACGTCAGCGCATCATCACGGCCATGCGTGATCCAGATTTCACCAGCCCCAACATCTTTGATGGTCCGCACCAGTTCCGGCCAATCCGCATGATCAGAAATAATCAGTGGCAGCTCCACTCCCCGCTGCCGCGCCCGCGCCCGAATGCGCATCCAGCCCGAAGCGAAAGCAGGGATCGGATCAGCAAAGCGCCGCGACCAGCGGTCACCAATCGCAGAGGGCGGACACAACACGATTTTGCCAGCAAGCGTATCCTTGCTCTCCGTCACCAGTTTCAGATCACCGAGATCAACGCCATGCCACACATACAAATCACAAATCGATTTCATCGCGCCATGCAGCCAGATGGTGTCATCATAGCCCGCATTGCGCAGCATTTTGATCAGGCGCTGGCATTTCCCCAATCCATAAACACCAATCTGGTGCGTACGCTCTGCGAACGTGCGCAGCGACGTCAGCAGCTTCGCGATTTCAACAGCATCAGGTTCATGCACAAACACGGGCAGTGCAAAAGTGGCCTCCGTCACAAACAAATCACACGGCACCACTTCAAACCCAACACACGTCGGATCAGC
>JANMEM010000280.1:0-3166 GCA_031376985.1 Hyphomicrobiales bacterium | reverse complement strand
GAAGCCGACAAGGCCAAAGCCGAACTCGAAGCCACTTTCACCCCGGACCGCATCAAGCAGATGATCGGCAATGGAGGACGCAACCCGTCATGACGCATACCATCGTTTCATCCGCCACCCGCACCCACATCATCGGCTTTGACAAGCCCTTTACCGTCATCGGTGAACGCATCAACCCCACGGGTCGCAAAAAGCTGGCTGCAGAAATGCAGGCGGGTAATTTCGAAACCGTCATCAAGGATGCTCTGGCCCAAATGGCGGCGGGCGCGCATATCCTTGATGTCAACGCCGGCGTCACCGCCGTGAACCCCAACGAGTCCGAACCACCGTTGATGAAGCAGACCCTCGAAATCGTCATGTCGATTTGTGACTTGCCGCTCTGCATTGACTCATCGGTGACATCAGCCTTGAAGATCGGTCTCGAAACCGCCAAGGGGCGCCCCTTGGTGAACTCCGTAACGGGTGAAGAGGAAAAGCTTGAAGCCATCCTCCCGCTTATCGCAAAGTACAACGTCCCCGTCGTCGCCATCTCCAACGACGAAACCGGAATTTCCGAAGACCCTGATGTGCGCTTTGCCGTCGCCAAGAAAATCGTCGAACGTGCCGCCGACTTCGGCATCAAAAGCCATGACATCGTGGTGGATCCCTTGGTCATGCCGATTGGTGCCATGGGCACGGCGGGTCAGCAGGTATTCCGCCTTGTCCGCCGCCTGCGTGAAGAGTTGAAAGTCAACACCACCTGCGGCGCATCCAACGTCTCCTTCGGCATGCCAAACCGCCGCGCCCTCACAGGCTATTTCCTCGCCATGGCCGCCAGCCACGGCATGACCTCAGCCATCATGAACCCGCTGCACGATGAAGACATGCACGCCATTTTCGGTGCCAACGTGCTGAACGGTACCGACGCCCACTGTAAATTCTGGACAAACAGGTTCCGCGAAATGACCAGTGGACCCTCCGCATCAGCCCAAGCCGCTGGCCTGCAATCTTCCAACGAAGACATCGAAGCTCGCCGTAAGGCCCGCGAAGAACGTCGTCGGCGCTGAGATGCAAACTTACCTCGAGGTTTTCAGCGCCCT
This sequence comes from Hyphomicrobiales bacterium, assembly GCA_031376985.1. GTDB lineage: Bacteria > Pseudomonadota > Alphaproteobacteria > Rhizobiales > Aestuariivirgaceae > Aestuariivirga. Next base: position 2,087 of record JANMEM010000280.1, on the reverse strand, counting down.
GAAAGCCGAACGTGCGGCAGAATTCCAAACACAACACAGCCTCACCATTAAATCCGGCGAGGCCCTCGGCGCTGCCATATTAAAACTAATGAAACCGTCCTGGACCACCGACAACCCGGATGAACTGCTTAACACCAACGGTTTGTTTTTCAGTGTCTGGATTGATGACGCCTGTGAAGCTGAAGGCATCGTCCGCTATAATCTCCGCGCCATGAAGCTGCGCGCCATCAAAGGCGAGGCTTTCGCCGCCCGCGAATTCGCCCGCAGTTTCCGCGCACAGGCCAAAGACGAATTGGCAGGCCTGCCAAACTGGTCCTATCCCAAAGGCCCCATCACATTGTTCGAAGGCCACATCCCGCTTGACCTGAAAACACTGCACGCTGAAACATCACTATTGATGGACCGCTTTGGAAAGCTTACGCCCCTGTTGGACGGTTTGCTGGCTAGCTGAGGCCCATCACTCCTCACACACGGTTGGCCGCGTTTCATCACTCCAATCGGTGAGCGGAATTGGTTTGAACCGCCCCTTCAACACTAAACCTTTCTCATCATTCAAGCGTTTCACCGCCTTGCCCGACAGGAAGTTGATGGAACATTCGCTGCTGTCCTCCCGCAGGCTCCAGTCCACTTCAAGCCCCGCCACCAGAAACCGGGAATCGCGATAAACAATCGTCAGCGTTTCCGTCACATTGCCGGTATTGCCAAAACCATTTGACGACACAACATTCAGTGAGCCCTTGCTGTTGGTACCCAGTGGCATCGCAAATTTAAGCTGGTCGGATGTAACCAGACTTTCTTTCAAAAGATCAGGCTGTTGCGAAATATCCAAATCCGCATCGCCGCCACCCAGATAGACATATAAATCGGCCCGTTCACCCTCGGCCAAGATGTAGAACTCTTTGGCCGCATCCGTAAATTCAGCGGGCGACGGCCCCACCAAAACCAGCACGGCGCGGTCCATGCTGCCGTCCTTGTCAACGTCGAGGGTAAGGTCGTAAAGCACCGACTCCTGCGCCGCAGCAAGACACGCGGAAGCCGCCCAAGCCGACGTTGCAACGAGGATGGGCAAAAGAAGCTGGGTCATTTTCATGCCCAAAGCATGTCGCATTTGTCTCGTTCCGGCAACGGGGTTTTGCGTATATGAAGCCACCATGACCGAGCAGAACCCACTCATCGTTTTCACCCCCTCCGGCAAGCGCGGCCGTTTCCCCCTCGGCACACCCGTGCTCACCGCCGCACGTCAATTGGGCGTGGACATTGACTCCGTCTGCGGCGGCCGCGCCATATGCGGGCGTTGCCAGATCAATATCGGCGAAGGTGAATTCGCCAAACACGGTATCACGTCCACGGATTCCCATGCCTCGGCCTTTAACGACGTCGAAGCCCGCTACCGCCGCATCAAGGGCCTCGCAACCGACCGTCGCCTGTCCTGCCAGACGAAAATCGAAGGCGATCTCGTCATCGACGTGCCACCGGAATCCCAGGTGCACAAACAGGTGGTGCGCAAGGAAGCTGACACCCGCGCCATTGAACTCGACCCCGCAACCAAGCTTTTCTACATCGACGTGGAAGAGCCCGACATGCACAAGCCATCGTCCGACCTGGAGCGGGTGTACATCGCATTGCAAGAACAATGGGGCGTGGAAAATATCACCTGCGAATTGCCCATCATCGCATCACTTCAAAAAGTACTGCGCAAGGGCGAATGGAAAATAACCTGCGCGGTGTATTCCCGCGCACCCGGCGGCGGCAATCGTCTGGTATCCATTTGGCCCGGCTTCCATGAGGATATTTATGGTCTGGCGATTGATGTCGGTTCCACCACCATCGCTGCGCATCTCACAAACCTGTCCACTGGTGAAGTCAAATCCTCAGCAGGCCTTATGAACCCGCAAATCCGCTTCGGCGAAGACCTGATGAGCCGCGTCTCCTACATCATGATGAACCCCGGCGGCGAAACTGAAATGACCACGGTCATCCGCACCGCCCTGCAACAACTCGCCGAAGAAGTGGCGAATGCGGCAGGTATTCCCCTCAACGACATCATGGAAGTGGTGCTCGTCGGCAACCCTGTCATGCATCACTTG
>JANMEM010000260.1:0-2589 GCA_031376985.1 Hyphomicrobiales bacterium | reverse complement strand
GCGACAACGCCAGAGACAATGGGTGTTGCAGCAGAGGTGCCGCCGAAATCGTCGGTATAGTTTACATTTGCTGATGGATTGGCCCGCAGATTATAGCCTGTGGTTCCCGTCCGGTCAGTGGTTACGATGCCGAGGCCACCTCTGACGTCGAAGTAGTCGCCAGAAGAGGCGGCTACCAAAACTGAGGCACCGTAGTTGGAATAGGACGATGCAAATCCATCGTTGTGAATTGCACTTACGGTGATGGTAAAACGCGAGGCGTTCACACCATCACCATTCGCATCGACGGCATCATTCCCGGCAGCCTGCAAAATGATGGTGCCCAATCCGTTGCGACAATTTGCCGACAGAAATTGGTATTGCTGGTTCAAGAGAAATGCACCGGACGAAGGATCGTTAAGACTTTGTTCAGTAGTATATTCAGGCGTGCTTCCCCAGCTGTTGTTGATGATATCGAAATTCGCGCCTTGGCCCACGGCATTATAGAAATTATCGAGGATCATGGGATTAGTGGAATTGGTATAAACCGGACCAAGTGGATCAAATATATTGATACTTGTAACACGTGCACCAAAGGCAACGCCGACCGTGTCACCATTGTTGGATTCTGCGGCGATGAGCCCCGCAACAGACGTGCCATGGGTACTTTGCGTATCTGTTACATTTCCGCTTATGACCTGCCCGTTGATCACGATACTGCGGCTCGCGTCATAATTGTTATCGAGATCAAAGTGATTGATCTCTATGCCGTCATCATAGACACCAACTGAAATTCCCGTGCCGTCGAACTCGTTCCAGATGCGGTTGATCAGAAGTTCGCCGCCATACAAGCCCAATTGCGTGAAATGCCATTGGCTGCCAAATAGCGGATCTGTGGGGTTCATTTAACGTTCTCCTCGCAGAAGTTGTAGTTTACTTGGCGTGTGGTGTCTATTCGGATGGCTTTTGAGAGTGAATCATGCGGTGCATGCATATTTTTCCAACTGTCACCTGTGGGGTTTTTCGGGATCTACCCCTCTCAAAAGAAGATCCACGACAGCGGCTTTGACCTTTTCGATGGCGGGTTTGGTGCCGATTACGGCCTCCACTTGCACACCGAAGTCCGCATAGTGCTGAGTCACCGCCCATATGGCGAAAATCAAATGCTCAGGTTCGACAAGGCGCAGTTTGCCGAGTTTGACCCAATGCCTGATCACCTTGGCCTTGGCCGCAACAAGTTCTTTCAATGGCCCGTTCAAAAATGCTGCAACATGCGGCGCACCGTGCAGGATCTCATTGGCAAAGAGTTTGGATGCTTCCGGTCTGGCAAAGGTCAGGTCCAGCTTTGCCTCTATATAGCGCGTCAGTTCCTCAATTGGATCTTTGTCCGCATCAAGCGCCTGTAGCGGTGCCAGCCAGAGGGTGAGTGTGCGTTCCAGAACGGCTGTGTAAATGTCTTCTTTCCGGCGGAAATAATACAGCAGATTGGGTTTGGACAGTCCGCATTTTGCTGCAATCTGGTCAACGGTGGTGCCGCGATATCCATAGGTCGAAAACACGTCCAAGGCTGCATCCAGGATCAAAGCCTCGTTCTGGCTCTGGATGCGGGTTTTCTGGACAACCGGTGCTAGTCTTTTGGGCATTGCCCATCCTTATAAATGTTGATCAAATGGTCAAGAGTCGTTAGCGTTTCGCAAAACCAAGAAACCAAGCAGGGAGTTGGCATTGACGGCTGTGATTGATGCCAAAGATTTGAGCCTGACATTCAGCACGGCTGACGGTCCGGTTTATGCGCTTTCCGGCGTAAACCTCAAGGTTGAAGATGGGGATTTTGTGTCTTTTATCGGCCCCTCCGGCTGTGGCAAGACGACGTTGCTGCGGGTGATTGCTGATCTGGAGCAGGCGACGGGTGGAAACATCAGCGTCAATGGTCTGTCGCCCGACAAGGCCCGTTTGGCGCGGTCCTATGGCTATGTGTTTCAGGCGCCAGGACTGTTTCCGTGGCGCACAGTGGAGCGCAACGTTGCGCTTCCCTTGGAAATCATGGGCATTGCCGGTGCGGCTGAATGTGTGAAGCGCAATCTTGACCTCGTGAATCTCACCGGCTTTGAGAAAAAATTTCCGTGGCAACTTTCTGGGGGAATGCAGCAGCGGGTGTCGATTGCGCGGGCGCTGGCTTTTGACCCGAAGCTGTTGCTGATGGACGAGCCTTTTGGCGCTCTCGATGAAATTGTGCGGGACAAGCTGAATCAGCAATTGCTGGAATTGTGGGACCGTACGAAAAAAACTGTAGTGTTCGTGACCCATTCGATTCCGGAGGCCGTGTTTCTGTCCACAAAAATTGTTGTCATGTCCCCACGTCCTGGGCGTATTATTGACGTCATTGAAACCAAGTTCCCGCGTCAGCGTACGCTGGATATTCGTGAAACGCCGGAATTCCTGAAAGTGGCACAGCGTGTGCGCGAGGGTTTGCGGGCGGGACACAGTTATGAGGATTGAATGAGCATTACCGTTTCCATGCGTTCAGCGCGAAGTCAGGACATGGCGGTTTGTGCTGCCATCGTAAATGACTGGATAGACCAGACTGACTGGATGCCGCGCGTGCACACG
>JANMEM010000252.1:0-2613 GCA_031376985.1 Hyphomicrobiales bacterium | reverse complement strand
TTTGTCGTGGCCCAAGGGTTCGGTAGTGAGGTCGATCTGGGTGGAGCCTGCAAGTGCGTAGGCAACGACCAGTGGTGGAGACGCGAGATATGCGGCCTGCACGTCGGGCGAGACGCGGCCTTCAAAGTTGCGGTTGCCGGAGATCACTGCCGAGGCGACGATGCCATTGTCAGTGATGGCTTTTGAAATGGCAGGGTCCAACGGACCGGAATTGCCGATGCAGGTGGTGCAGCCATAGCCCACAAGATAAAAGCCGATCTTGTTCAACTCTTTTTGCAGGCCGGATTTTTCCATGTATTCGCTGACCACCTGTGAGCCCGGTGCGAACGAGGTTTTGACCCAGGGCTTTGCTTGCAGGCCGAGGGCTGCGGCTTTTTTCGCCAAGAGTCCTGCACCGATGAGTACTGATGGATTCGACGTGTTTGTGCAGGAGGTGATGGCGGCAATGACAACGTCGCCGTGGCTGATGTCAAAGTTCTTGCCTTCAACTTTCACATGTTTGGCTTGCTCACCTGCCTTGGCGAAGCCTGCCTTGTCCTTCGGCGATTCAAGGGCGGACAGGAAGCCAGCCTTTATGTCTTGCAGGGGCACGAATTTTTCCGGGCGGTTGGGACCGGCCATGGCGGGAACGACGGAGGCGAGGTCCAGTTCCAGCGTGTCGGTGAACACCGGGTCGGCTGATTTTTCGGTGAGGAACATGCCTTGGGCCTTGCTGTATTTTTCAACAAGGGCGATGCGCTCATTCATGCGGCCCGAAAATTTGAGATAATCCAGCGTGACGGAGTCAACCGGGAAGAAGCCGCAGGTGGCACCATATTCAGGGGCCATGTTGGCGATGGTGGCGCGATCAGCCAAGGTGAGGGCTGGCAGGCCGGGGCCGAAGAATTCGACGAATTTTCCGACCACGGCTTTTTTGCGCAGCATTTGCGTGACCAGCAACACAAGGTCGGTGGCGGTGACACCTTCCTTGAGTTTTCCGGTGAATTTGAAGCCGATAACTTCCGGCAGCAACATGGATTGCGGTTGGCCCAGCATGGCGGCTTCGGCTTCAATGCCGCCGACACCCCAGCCCAGAACGCCCAGACCATTGACCATGGTTGTGTGGGAATCTGTTCCCACCAAAGTATCAGGGTATGCGATAGTAACTTTGGTTTTTTTCTTGTTCTTGGTGACGGTTTCGGATTTCGTCCACACGGTTTGGCTGAGATATTCGAGATTGACCTGGTGGCAGATGCCTGTTCCCGGTGGCACAACGCGGAAATTCTCGAAGGCGCCCTGCCCCCATTTCAGGAACTTGTAACGCTCCATGTTCTGTTCATATTCGCGTTTGACATTCGCGGCCAGTGCCTTGGCGTTGCCAAAATTATCAACGACAACCGAATGGTCAATGACGAGATCGACAGGCACCAGCGGATTGATTTTCTGGGCGTCGCCTTTCAGCAATTGCATGCCGTCGCGCATGGCGGCCAGATCGACCACGGCGGGAACGCCTGTGAAATCCTGCATCAGCACGCGGGCGGGGCGAAAGCCCACTTCCGCGTCGGCCTTGCCCTTGTTGCTGAGCCAGGCGACGAAGCCTAAGATGTCCTTCTTCGTCACCGTGCGGTCGTCTTCATTGCGCAACAGGTTTTCGAGCAGAACCTTCATGGAATAAGGCAGAGCCGAAATGCCCGCGAGGCCGTTTTTCTCCGCTGCTTTCAGACTGTAATAGGTGTAGCTCTTCGCCCCCACCTTGAGTGTTTTGCGGGACTTGAAGCTATCGATGGACATGAAGGTGCCTCTTGCAAAGGGGGGTGCAGATTCTGATGTCAGTTCTAGACGATGTTGCGGCGCAACACAATTGATCAGACTGTGTGTTGCGCAATTTCGTTCAGTCGCAACAGCAAACGTTCGCGTTCGCCGACGAGGCCTTTGTACTCGATTTCGGCATCGGTGAGGTTTGCGACTTGGCTGGCGATGGAGCGGGCGAGGGCTGGGCCATCGGGGTGGGTTTCGAGGACTTCGAGTGGGTTGTTGTGGATGCGGATCGTGAAGAGAATGTCGCCGGATTTGGGGAGTTTTCTGAGAGTCTGGCGTTCGAGGCGCATGATGACGTTGCCTGTGATGGGGCCGTCGCCGAAACGGTTTTTCATCTTGTTGTCGGATGCCGGGTGATAAAGCCGCGCATCGCCATAGAGCGACCAGTTCCAGCGGATGACGGGCTGTTCGACACGCAGGTTGTCAAACATGCGGTCGATGAGGCCCGCGTTGCGCGTGCCCTCACCGAAGCCGGGGACAGGCTGGTGGATGTCTTGCATGGGACGTCCGAATTTTTCGAGCAGGTTCCATGCGGAGGGGAAGCAGAGGGACGCAGCCACGAGACGCCAACCATTGGGGGAATGGCGCATGAGGACGAGGTCTTCCTGAATGAGGAGTGCGGCGCGAGCCAAGGCTCCTCCCACTATACCGTCGTCATCCCGCCGAAGGCCCGGATCGTGGCGCTGGCCGAGGATGGCAAGGTGCTGCTCGCCGTCATCGTGACGGGCCCCGCGCACGAGCTCCATGTCGTGAGCGTGACGTCGAGGGTCTTCGCCCTGCGCAAGCTGGGCGCGCTCGCCTCGCGCAGCGGCGCGG
>JANMEM010000232.1:0-21980 GCA_031376985.1 Hyphomicrobiales bacterium | reverse complement strand
ACAAAAATAATGATGGGACCGAGCATGTTGGGAATGATGTGACGGAGCAGAATACCTGCACTGGAAACGCCAAGGGCTTCCGCTGCCTGCACGAACTCCTGGCGCTTGATGGACAGTGTTTGCCCGCGCACGATGCGGGCCATATCGAGCCAGAGCACGGCACCGATGGCCAAAAACATCAGCATGAAATTGCGCCCGAAGAAGACCACCAGCATGATGACGAAAAATGTGAAGGGCAACGCATAAAGAATATCAACAATGCGCATCATCACTTCATCGGTGCGGCCGCCCAAAAATCCGGAGATAGAACCGTAGAGTACACCGATGATCATGGCTACGAGGCCCGCAATCAAACCCACCGCGAGGGAGACGCGGCCCGCCATGAGGGTGCGGGTCAGCACATCGCGGCCATTTGAGTCGGTACCCAATAAAAAGCGCGTGCGGCCTACATCGGCTTCTATCGTGAGAGATGTTCCGTCTGCGGATTTTTCGACGATCTTGGCATTGTCAAAAGAATTGGACCGGTCAATGTAGCGGATGACGCGTTCATCGACTCCGGCCGGATTGGTGACGGTGACGCGAATTGTTTTACCCTGGTCTTTCCAATCCTTGATCTCGACCTTGGAGCGTTTCAGGGAGTCCTTGAGATCAGTTTCAATTTCACTGGCCTGCGGATAGGGCGTGAAACTGGGGCGGACGCGGACGTAGTTTTGATAGATTTTGGTGAAGTCGTGATCGGTGAAGGATGGCCCGACGAGGCAGGCCAGTGTAACTGCCATTAGATAAACCGCACTCCAAAATGCCGCTCGGTTTTTTCGCAGGCGCGCCCAGGCATCAATCCACAGGGAACGGCCTTCAGTCATAACGCACGCGGGGATCGACGATGGCGTAGAGCACGTCAACGATCAGGTTGAAAATGATGGTGAAGAGCGCCAACACGACCACGGTGCCCATGACAACTGTGTAGTCCCGGTTCAGCGCGCTATCGATAAAGTAGCGGCCAATGCCGGGGATTCCGAAAATGGTTTCGACAATCAGCGAACCCGTGACAAGGCCGGCAGCGGCGGGGCCCGCGTAAGAAAGTACGGGCAACAATGCGCTGCGAAGCGCATGGCGGATGACGATGGAAAAATCAGAGAGGCCCATGGCGCGGACGGTACGAATATGGTGGGCATGCAGGGCCTCAATCATGGATCCGCGCATGAGGCGCGCCACGACGGCGATATATGGCAAGGCCAGCGTGATGACGGGGCCGATCATGTTCACAAGTGCGCCATCATTCCACCCACCGACAGGCAACCATTTCAGCCACAGGCCGAAGAACAATTGGATTATGGGTGCGACTACATAAGTTGGCACCGTGGAGCCTGCAGTGGCGAGGCCGATGACGGCGAAATCTGCCGCGAGGTTCTGGCGCAAGGCTGCGATGATTCCGAGGATTCCACCCAACATCAGAGACAGAAAAAATGCAGCGAGGCCCAAGGGCAGTGACACTTTCAGGCCGATGCGGAACAACTCGTTCACAGAAAAATTCATGAAGACATAGCTCGGACCAAAGTCACCGTGGGCCAAGTTGTTCAGGTAAAGCAGGAACTGCTTCCACATCGGCTGGTCCAGATTATAGACGCGGAGAAGGTTGGCCTTGATCTCTGGCGGCAGCGGTTTTTCCATATCGAAGGGACCGCCCGGTGCGACATGCATGAGAAAGAACGAAATCGCGATGATGATGAGGAGCGTTGGGATGGTGGAGAGGAGACGACGGATCAGGAAGCGGAGCATGGCAAGCGCCGGGGATGTAGCCCCTCATCCGTCTCGCGCCTGGCGCGATCCACCTTCTCCCGCAAGCGGGAGAAGTTAAGGCTGTTCACTTCTCCCTCTTGCGGGAGAAGGTGGCGCGAAGCGCCGGATGAGGGGATGCAAGCGATCATTTAAAACCGCTACTTATTCCTTCGAAACAAATCGTGACGGATGCTTGTCCATTGCATTGTCAACGAAGCCTACGAGCTTTGGCGACACGATGTTGTGGTTCGCGTAGAACAACAACGGCATGATGGCCTGCTCTTTCACCAGAATGGCTTCAGCCTGCGACAGCAAGCTCATGCGTTTGGCCGGATCATCTTCTGCGGCTGCCGCATCAAGCAACTTGTCATAGTCGGCATTCGACCAGTCGCCGTGATTGGTGCCAAAACCTGTATGGCCCAGATCAAGGAAAGTGCCAGGGTCTTTATAGTCGGCAATCCAGCCGGCACGGGCCAGATCAAAATCTCCCTTTTGTTCGAGATAGGAATAGTGGGTTTTGCCGTCGGTGGTGATCAGCGACACATCAAAGCCGAAGGGTTTCAACATGTCCTGAATGGCGACTGCCGTGTTCTTGTGGCCTTCGGCTGTGTTGTATCTAATTTCAAGTTTCACCGGCTTGGCGGGACTGATGCCCAGTTCCTCGAATATTTTCTTCGCCGCGTCTTCACGGTCAAGCTGGTCGATTTTCGAAAATTCGGCGGCGTTGGTGGTGTAGCCATCAAGGCCCGGAGGCACCATGGAATATGCAGCGATCATGGAACCGGACCAGGCTTTTTCCGCCAGATATTCACGGTCGATCACCATGGAAATCGCATTGCGCAGATTCGCGTTGTTCCATGGGGCCTTGGCAAATTTGAAGACGTAGTAATAAGTTCCAAGCTGCGGGGCTTCATGGATTTGATCGCCCAGCTCCTTGCGCAAGTCGGCAAGCTGCTCCGTCGGGAAATCATTCATGCTGTCAACTTCGCCCGCCTTGTAACGCTTCACACCGGCCGCACGATCTTCTGTCGGGATGATATTGACGGCATCCAGTTTGACATTGGCGACGTCGTAGAATTTTGGATTCTTGATCAGCTTGATATGATCGTTCGGCACATTCTCAAGCAATGTGAAAGCTCCATTGCTGACCAGATTGCCGGGCTTTACAAAGTCATTGCCGAATTTGTCGACATTGGCTTTCTGCACGGGGAAGAAGGCGTTGTGGCTCATCAGCTCCATGAAATAGGGCGTGTTGCCGTTCAATGTGATTTCAACAGTTGATGCATCAATGGCTTTCACGCCCAATTCCTCAGGCTTCTTCTTTCCCGCCACAATGTCTTCAGCATTGAAGATGACATTGGCGAGATAGGCATATTCAGAGGCAGTCGATGGCGTCACCAGGCGGCGCAGCGAGTAGACAAAATCATCGGCTGTCACGGCTGCGCCGTCGGACCACGTTGCACCGGGCCGAAGTTTGAACGTCCACACCTTTCCATCAGGCGACACGGAATATTCGGTGGCGGCCCCCGGTATGGCGTTGCCCTTGGCGTCCGATGTCATCAACCCCATGAACAGGTCATTGGTGATGTTGAATTCTTCCACGGTCGAGGTCTTGTGCGGATCAAGCGACTGCACATCGCCATTGGCCCCTCGGTTCCAGACTGTTTCTGCAAGTGTTCCCGACGCTGTCAAGGCGACGAGCGCTGCACCCGCAAGCAAGGATTTGAGGTTGAAATGACGCATGTCTGTAACTCCCTTAGTATTTAGTACCTGAGAGGCTAACACGGCCAAATCAGCTTGGCGAGACGGCACGTGGTTTGACGGATGCCGCGCCGCAGACTATTCAGGCATTATGTCTCATAATACGTTCGGTCATATGTTTCGCGTCTCCACTTTTGGCGAAAGCCATGGCATCGCAATCGGTGCCTTGGTCGATGGTTGTCCACCGGGATTGAAGTTGACAACGGAGTTCGTGCAAGGCTTTCTTGACAAACGAAAGCCCGGGCAGAACCGTTTTACCACCCAGCGGCAAGAAGCCGATCTGGTGCGTATCCTCTCCGGTGTATTTGAGGATGAGCGCACGGGTGGCCAAGTGACCACGGGTGCGCCGATTTTATTGCAGATTGAAAACACCGACCAACGCTCCAAGGACTACACCGACATCCGCGACAGGTATCGCCCCGGCCATGCAGACTTTACCTATGACGCCAAATATGGCGTCAGGGATTATCGCGGCGGTGGACGTTCATCAGCGCGGGAAACAGCATCGCGGGTGGCGGCGGGAGCCGTAGCGCGGCTGGTGATACCGCAGGTCAAGATTCGCGGCTGCATGGTGCAGATGGGGCCGCACAAAATTGACCGCATGAATTGGAGTGATGCGGAGATTGATAACAATCCGTTTTTCTGCCCGGATGCGAAAGCGGCGAAGGCTTGGGAAACCTACCTCGATGGAGTTCGGAAATCAGGGTCTTCTTGCGGCGCCGTGATTGAAGTGACGGCATCAGGTGCGCCTGCAGGGTGGGGTGCGCCACTTTATGCCAAGACGGATTCGGAGCTGGCCTCCGCCATGATGAGTATCAACGCTGTGAAAGGTGTTGAGATTGGTGATGGTTTTGCTTCCTCTGCTTTATCGGGTGAGGACAACGCCGATCAAATCCGTATGCGTCATGGCAAGCCGGAGTTCCAGTCGAACCATGCTGGCGGCATTCTCGGTGGAATTTCTACGGGGCAGGATATTGTTGTTCGATTTGCGGTGAAACCGACGAGTTCAATTTTGGCATCACGCGAAACGGTGACCAAGGGTGGCGAAGATACCGACATTATCACCAAGGGCCGTCATGACCCTTGCGTGGGCATTCGCGCCGTGCCTGTTGGTGAAGCAATGATGGCGATTGTCTTGGCAGACCAGTTTTTAAGACATCGGGGGCAAGTGGGGTAATTCCATCAAAGCAGGTCCATCTGCTTTTTCGTCAACTCTGGCTTCGGTAGTGGTGCGTTTCTTTTGATCACCGTCGGTTCCATGGAAAAAAAGTTTGGACCCTGAGGCTGCATCAGCGGAACGATATGGCGCACATCATCACTTTTCACATCGAGCCATGGTTCAAAATCATCAGCTTGAATTATGACAGGACTTCTCGGATGAATTGTTTCCACCAGTGCGTTTGCAACTGTGGTGATGATCGCAGCGGTTTCCATCTCTGATCCGTCAGGCCCCATCCAATGTTCCCAGATACCAGCGAATGCCATCAGCGAATGATCGGGGCAGTGAATATACCACGGCTTTTTGTTGCCCGGGATGTCACCCTCCCACTCATAAAATCCGTTCGCCGGAATGAGGCAGCGGCGGCGTTTGATTGCATTGCGAAAGGTTGGCTTTTCGAGAATGGTTTCGGAGCGGGCGTTGATCAAGGGTTTGCCCGGCTGGATTTCTTTTGCCCAGGACGGCACAAAACCCCAGCGCACCAATTCAAAATGACGCCCGCCATCTTGACCTTGGCGAATTATTGCCATGGGGCCACCCGGTGTCACATATTGGCGCGGCGGAAAAACCGGTTGTTCAAGATACTTAAAAAGGCTTCTGGCCTCTTCCGGCGCGCCTTTGAAACTGTAAAGTCCACACATGAACCAGCAACATAACCATTCAAAACCAATCATCAAGGCGGCATCGGCTTGCGTGTGGCGCGGCGACGACGTGTTGTTGGCGCAAAGGGGCAAATCATTGGGATATGGCTTCTGGAGTTTGCCGGGTGGCAAGGTCGGACCCGGTGAAACTGCGGTGCAAGCGGCGGTTCGGGAGTTGTTTGAGGAAACCTGCATCAGCGCAGATTTGCAAATCCACGTGGGTGATTTTGATCTGAACGGTGGTGACGTTCACTTTGTCATATCGTGCTTCACGGGCGCCTTTGTGTCCGGTGAAGCGCGGGCCTTGACCGATGCAAAAGCGGTGGCTTGGGTGAAATGGCAGGACATTGGCACATTTAAACTCGCTCAAGGCACTGCCGAAGCGGTTTCACTTGCGCGCAAATTGACAAGTGTTTGATGCAAATGTGCTTATCGGCGTTAACCTTCGTTTAAGGTCTGACTCGCCGGAAAGTCGCGCTCTGCTAAGTTAATGACATCGGCAGCACCACGCACATCGGACCATCATGTATAATCAGGACTTCAAAGCGCATTCCCCCTTGCCCACACAGGAGGAAAAACAAGTGGCGCTCCGCTATATCCTCGAAGCCTGGGAAGAAGCAGTTTACGATGGTCTAGACCCCGATTGCATTGCGACCGCTGCGATTTTTGCAGCCCTGTCAGACATGATTGCGAGCTATGGCGAAGAACCAGTTGCGGTGATGTGCGAGCGCTTGCCAGAACGCATTCGCAATGGCGAATTCACGGTGATGAAGACACGGCAGTGAGCCTTCAAATTTCCCGCGTCATGAAGGTGCTGTGGGGATCAGGTTTGTAGTCTTCGAACGGCGGACATTCATCAAAGCCATGTCGTGCGTAAAGTGCGCGGGCTGGTGCGAAGAATTCGAATGATCCGGTTTCAAGACTGAGGCGCTTTAATCCCTTGGCCTTTGCCTGTTCCATGATGTGCCGCAGCATGGCAGCGCCAACGCCGGAGCGCCTTGCGGTCTGCAGTGTGTGCATGGATTTGATTTCACCATGGTTCGCGTCCATGAGTTTAAGTGCGCCCGTGCCCATCAATGTTTCATCATTCCACGCGGTCCAGAAAAATACGTCTGACTGTTTCAGGCGGGAGACATCAAACACATGGGCCGATCCGGGCGGCGTCACAGCCATGTTCGTGTCAAAGTGAAACCGCAACATGGCGAGAACTTGCTGGTTGTCCAGTCCATCCTCGATAATTTTCAGCATTACAGATCCACCACCACACGACCACGCACCTTGCCTTCGACGATATCGGCGGCAATGCGGGGGACATCTTCAAGTTTGACATGGGTTGTCAGAGTCTTGAGTTTGGTCATATCGAGGTCACGCACCAAACGATCCCACGCCTGCTTGCGGCGGGGCAGCGGTGTGGTTACAGAATTTATACCGATCAGACGTACTCCACGCAGAATGAACGGCGCGACTGACGCAGGCAAATCCATGCCTTGGGCGAGGCCACATGCTGCGACAGCGCCTTCAGGAATAATTTGGGAGAGGACGTTGGCCAAGGTGGTGGAGCCGACTGAATCAATCGCGCCAGCCCAGCGGGTTTTTGCCAAGGGCTTGGCGGGTCCATTGAATTCCTTGCGGTCAACAATGGCGGTGGCACCCAATGATTTGAGAAATGCTTCCTCTTCTGGTCGGCCTGTCGAGGCTACGGCTCTGAAACCGAGTTTGGACAACAACGCCAGAGAAACAGAACCCACGCCGCCTGCTGCACCCGTCACCAGAATTTCACCCTGCTCCGGCTTTACGCCCTGTTCTTCCAGTGCCATGACGCAGAGCATGGCGGTGTAACCTGCAACACCAATGGCCATTGCATCTGATGTGGTGAAGCCTTTCGGAAGCGGAACCAGCCAGTCGCCCTTGACGCGGGCCACTTCGGCATATCCTCCATGGTGGCCTTCGCCGACACCCCAGCCACCCAGCACAACCTTGTCACCGGGTTTATATTCCCTGTGTTCAGACTTTGTCACAGTCCCTGCCATATCAATGCCGGGAATCAGTGGCCAGCGGCGGATGATGGGTGCTTTACCCGTGACGGCCAGACCGTCCTTGTAGTTGACGGAGGAGTGTTCGACCTTGATCGTTACATCACCCTCCATCAAATCGGCTTCGGTGAGTTGGGTGATTTCGGCTTTTTGGCCGTCGTCAGTCTTGCTGACAATAAGGGCGCGGAAACTGCTCATGTGTTTGCTCCTGCGTTAAGGGATTCAAGAAAGCCGATGGGTTGACCATGGGCCGACAAGTTGATCTCGCCCTGCCACATGACCGTCCGTCCACGGATGATTGTGCCAACGGGCCAACCTTGCACCTTGATACCGTCATATGGCGTCCACTGGCTGCGGCTTTCGATACATTTGTTGCTGATGGTGTTGGTGCGTTTCATGTCAACAATCGTAAAGTCTGCGTCATAACCTTCGGCAATGCGGCCCTTGTTGGCAATGCCGAAAATGCGTTGCGGACCATGGGATGTGAGATCGACGAAGCGTTCCAGAGTCAACTTGCCAGCATTCACGTGGTTCAACATCATGGGCACAAGGGTCTGCACGCCTGTCATGCCGGAAGGAGATTGCGGATAGGGTTTGGATTTTTCTTCAAGGGTGTGGGGCGCGTGGTCTGAACCCAGCACATCCACCAATCCAGACGATATTGCTTTCCATAAAGCGTCGCGATGGCGGGCTTCGCGCACGGGAGGATTCATTTGCATTTTGGTATCGAGGTGGGCGTAATCTTCAGCACTCAGTGTGAGGTGATGCGGGGTGACTTCCACTGTGGCGATGTCGCGGTTTGCGGCCAGCAAGGGCAATTCTTCCGCCGTTGAGATATGCAGAACATGGATACGTTTGCCGTGTTTGCGGGCGATGCGCAGCAGACGTTCAGTGCAAAGGCGCGCTGCTTCCACATCACGCCAGACGGGGTGGCTTGCGGGGTCTCTAGCGACTTGAAATAAAACACGCTCCCTCAACCGCATCTCATCTTCGCTGTGGAAGGCGGCGCGGCGGGAGAGTCTGCTGATGATTGCTTCAAGGCCGTTGTCGTCTTCCACCAATAGATCACCCGTTGACGAGCCCGCGAAAACCTTGATGCCTGCGGAGCCTTCGCAGTTTTCCAAGGCGGGAATGTCGGCGAGCGTATCCTTGGTGCCGCCCACATAGAAAGCAAAATCGCAGAACATGCGGTTTCTGGCGCGACCCACTTTGACGGCCAATGTGATGGCGGTGGTTGTGGTTGGTTTGGTATTGGGCATTTCGAAAACGCCCGTGACCCCGCCCATGACAGCGGCGCGGGAACCGGTTTCAAGGTCTTCCTTGTGTTCCAAACCGGGTTCGCGGAAATGTACCTGCGAATCTATGACGCCAGGAAGAATGTGCAGGTTGCGGCAGTCCCGGGTTTCCTCCGCCACGATGCCCAACATGTCGCCAATGGCAACAATCTTGCCGTGCTTTACGGCGATGTTGCGCACACCTGTGCCATCGTGATTGACGACGGTCCCTGCTTTCAACATCAAGTCCACGTGAAGTGTCATATGGTGTTCCGGCTTTCCTTGATACCTTGTGCAACAGTCCGTAAATGGATGATACAACAAGTGCAACCCAGATGAACCCTCAAACCTTTTCACCCCAGATTTTGTCTGATCGTGCCCTCATCCGCGTCGCGGGCGATGGGGCCTTGCCGTTTCTGCACAATCTGCTGACGGCAGAATTGTCAGTGCCAAAGCCCACCTATGGTGCCCTTCTCACACCACAAGGCAAAATCTTGCATGACGTTTTTGTGGTGCCTGAAGGTGACACAATCTGGATTGATGTTGCGGCAATGCAAGGTGCGGATTTGCTGAAGCGGCTCGTCATGTATCGGCTGCGGGCAAAGCTCGAAATTGAGTTGGACGACAGCAAGGCCGTCGCCGTCTCGTCCAATGGGGCGTTGCCAGGCCTTGCCTATGTCGATCCACGTCTGGCGGTGATGGGTAAGAGGGCTGTTGTCAGATATGGCTCACTACCCTTGGGCAAAGGCTATCATTTGGCGCGTCTTGCAGCAGGGCTTGCCGATTCTGTTCAGGATATTGGCTCTGGCCAAATGTTTGTACACGAGGCCAATCTCGACCAGTTAAACGGGGTGAGTTTCACCAAGGGCTGCTACGTTGGGCAGGAAGTGGTGTCGCGCACGCATCACCGCCACACGGCACGTAACCGGATTCTGCCCGTGTCATTCGCGGGTGAAGTTCAACATGGTTCAGAAATTACATCTGGTGAATTGCGCATCGGCACCATGCTGTCATCACTGGCGGGTCATGGACTTGCGCTTTTGCGGCTGGATCGTTTGGCCGAAGCTACGGCACCGCTGCTGACAGGTACAGTCAAACTCTCAGTGCACAAACCTGCATGGGCTGCGTTTGAAGTAACAATTCCAAAGATAGCACGATGACTGCGGTGACACATGAAGATGGTGTGTGCCGGTGCCACTGGTGCGGCACTGATCCGCTCTATGTGCATTACCATGACACGGACTGGGGTGTACCCGAATATGATGCACGTGCGCTCTGGGAAAAACTGATCCTCGACGGGTTTCAGGCCGGACTCTCGTGGATCACCATTCTACGCAAGCGTGAAAATTTTCGTGCGGCTTTCGATGGTTTCAAACCTGAGATTATTGTGGCCTATGACCGTGGCAAAATCGAAAGCTTGATGCAGGATAGTGGCATTGTGCGCAACCGCATGAAAATTGAAGGCACAATTGCAAGTGCCAAAGTCTATCTGGAGATGCCTGATTTTTCTGCCTATCTCTGGGGTTTTGTGGACGGTAAACCATTGCAGACCAACTTGCGTTCGATGGCAGATGTGCCTACCAAAACCGCTCTTGCCGAAAAGATTTCGAAAGACCTGAAACAGCGTGGTTTCAAATTTGTCGGGCCCACCATTGTCTATGCTTTCATGCAGGCTTGTGGCTTGATCAATGATCATATGGTGGACTGTCACCGCCACAGGGCAGTTCAAAAGCTGGTGCGGCGGTGATGGTCGATGACGTTCCAAAGCGTGCATGGCAGCGCATGTTATCTGGCCGAAGATTGGATTTGCTTGATCCATCGCCACTCGACATTGAAATTGAAGACATTGCCCATGGTCTCGCAAGGGTGGCGCGGTGGAATGGCCAGACCAAGGGCGACAATGCATTTTCTGTGGCGCAACATTGTGTGTTGGTGACGGAACTGTTTGCCCATGCCAATCCTGCGGCATCACAAGACGATAGATTGGCGGCCCTGCTCCATGACGCACCTGAATACGTGGTGGGTGACATGATTTCGCCATTCAAGGCGGCGCTTGGTGTTGACTACAAAGCGTTTGAGAACCGGTTGTTGTCCGCCATACATGTGCGCTTCGGACTGGCTGCCGAAATACCGCAATCTTTGGCAGACGCAATCAAGCTGGCGGACAAAACTTCGGCCTATCTTGAAGCCACGCAGCTTGCGGGTTTCAGTCTTGACGAAGGTCGCAGGTTTTTTGGCCAGCCGAAGGGCCTGAACGGGTTTGCCACTGCGCTCGTTCCACTGGCAACACGGGACGCTGCGGCAAGCTATCTCAGGCTTTTTACCGAACTGACGGGACGATCATGATTCTTGTGTGTTCATTGCGTGCGGCGGCGGAACAGGTTTCCTTTATTGGGGCCACAAAAGCCATCAGCATATTGGGGGCAGATACCGCTCATCCGGCGTTCGAAACGGTTCAGGGTGACCATCATCTGAGACTGACGTTCAATGACGTGGCCGTTGCTTCGCCGGGCCTGACTGCGCCCGTGGGCCATGACATGGTCAAGCTTCTGACATTCATAAGGCAATGGGATCGTACTGCGCCGTTGTTGATCCATTGTTGGGCGGGTATCAGCCGCTCAACGGCAGCGGGCTATATTGCAACTTGCATGTTGCAGCCGGAACGTGATGAAGAAGAACTTGCATGGGCGCTTCGGAAAGCATCACCTTCAGCAACGCCTAACCCACTGTTGATCAAGCTGGCTGATGAAGCCCTTGGGCGTGACGGGCGGATGCGGCGTGCGATTGGTGACATTGGACGTGGAGCCGACGCCTTTGAGGGTGCACCCTTCAAACTGGAGATTTGATAAAATCAAATTCCCGAATAGAAAATATGGCGACCGATTCTGGAAACTTTGCGCAAGGTTTTCGACCAACGCGGTGTCACGTAATCTGCGTGATAGCTGGTGGCCGTATTCATGCCACTGCCCAAATTCATGTCGCCTTTGATGGCACGTTGCGCCACTGACTTGGCTTGTGCCCACGCACTGGCTTGGCGCACGTCATCAGGCTGACCATCACATGCGAAAGAGAACTGGCAGGAATTTCGACGCTGGGTTCCCTGATAGACCACCCCGCAAATGGTGTTTGGATAATTCGGGGACTTCACCCTATTCAAGATGACCTTCGCAACGGCCATCTGTCCAAGTGCTGATTCGGATCGGGCTTCAAAATAAACTGCGCGCGCCAAGCAGTTTTCCTCAGCCAAGCGTACGCGGCGCTGGGCGATGATCTTCTGTTTCTCGGCTTTTGGCAGTTTGAAGGAATCTTCAATATCGTCAGGTTTCGCGGTCACCGCCAGTTTACCCAAGGAACGGGTCTTTGCCTTATCATCGGCATCATCACCGATATTCACCGATGCGGGCTCAATCTTGAGACGGTTTTCTGCCAGTCTGGCTATTTTTCGAACGGGCTTCAAAATAGGCTTCGGATCCGGCAGCACTTCCGGAGCGGCGGCTTCGCCAGCATCCATCAACGCCATATCGCCTTTACCGTCGGACATGACCGTTTGGCGGCGGAGCGCACTCAGGCCCATCAATTCAAAATTGTCGCCCTCAACCAGCAATGAACCTTTTTGAACGACAGACGCGATTTGTGCGGCAGGAACTTCAATGTCCGGACCCGTGGTATGGGCGTCGGCATTGCGACCCAGTTGATGGCCAGCAAATGCAAAAGCAGCAACCAACATGGCACCGCCGAAAATATAAGGCATCAGATCACGGAAACCACCGCTTGACTGGTCGATGTCCAGTTCGAAGTCTTGTTGCGCGTAGGAGCGACGATGACGATACTTCGGTGGCTGCAACGTTCTAATCCAACTCTGGGGCGACCTGAAGCAACAACAGGACAATTACGATTTGTTCACCATAACTGAATCGCCTTTAGCATAGGTAAACGGGTGGGGGCAACCCAAAGAAGCCATTTTTGGGCCGCTTTTTTGCCTCCAGTGTTTAAACGGCAAGCTATTGAAAAGATGATGTTTTATCGCTCAACCGCAGGTATGCCTGGGCTGATGCCAGTCTGGCAATGGGCACGCGGAAGGGCGAGCAGGACACATAATCCAGGCCCAGCGCCTCACAGAAGGCAATTGAGTCCGGGTCGCCACCGTGCTCCCCGCAGATGCCCAAATGAATGTCGGGGCGGGTGGCCCTGCCCCTTTCGACGGCAATATCGATGAGTTCGCCTACCCCCTCAACGTCAAGGGTGACAAAGGGATCGCGGTTGAAAATGCCCTTGGCCTGATATTCGTTAATGAAGCGGGAAGAATCATCGCGGCTAATGCCGAATGTGGTCTGAGTCAGGTCATTGGTACCGAATGAGAAAAATTCAGCTGATTTGGCAATATCGCCTGCTTTCAGTGCTGCGCGCGGCAGTTCAATCATGGTGCCGACGCGATAGGCCAGCAATACGCCGGTTTCCTTTTCAACGGCGATGGCCGTTGCATCAATGCGGGCGCGCACCAGATCGAGTTCCATGCGGGAAGCAACCAGTGGCACCATAATTTCAGGAATGGGCGGTGTGCCGGAAGACTTCTGCACCTCTGCCACGGCTTCGAAAACGGCTCGGGCCTGCATGTCCACGATTTCAGGAAAGCTCAGCAGAAGCCTGACGCCACGATGGCCCAGCATTGGGTTTTGCTCTCGTAATTCGGCAATCCGCCGCCGCAGCAATGAAGGGTCTGCATTCAGCGACTTTGCAACAGCATCGATTTCCGGTCCGCCGTCTGGCAGGAACTCGTGCAACGGCGGGTCAAGCAGGCGAATGGTGACAGGCATTCCCGCCATGATTTCAAACAGTGAAATGAAGTCGCCACGCAGCATGGGCAACACTTTTGAAAGTGCAGCACGGCGGTCCTTTTCCTTGTCAGCCAAAATCATTTCACGCATGGCAACAAGGCGGTCACCTTCAAAGAACATGTGTTCGGTGCGGCACAAACCAATTCCTTCGGCGCCGAAGTCCTTGGCCATGCGGGCATCGTGCACGGTTTCGGCATTGGCACGGACTTTCATGCGGCGGAACTCATCAGCCCATTCCAGAAGAGTTGCAAAATCGCCGGAGACTTCGGGCTTGGCCGTAGGCACTGAACCTTTCAAAACCTGACCCGTCGCCCCATCAAGGGTGATCACGTCGTAACGGTGCAGCACAAGGCCCGGTGCGGTGAGAGTTCCTTCCTTCGCATCGATTCGAAGTGTTGATGCACCCGACACACAAGGCTTGCCCATGCCACGGGCAATCACGGCCGCATGGCTGGTCATGCCGCCACGCGTCGTCAGCACACCTTCGGCTGCGTGGAGGCCCCGAATATCTTCCGGCAAGGTTTCAGGCCGTACAAGGATGACGCGCCGTCCTTGCGAGGCCAGATCACGGGCTTCCTCTGCGTCAAAAATAATAAGTCCCGATACGGCACCGGGTGATGCGGGCAGACCCGTGGCAATAATTGTGCGCTTTTCATCAGGGTCAATCGTGGAATGCAGGAGTTGATCCAATGACAAGGGATCGATACGGAGCAAAGCCTGTTGTTTTGTCTGCAAGCCCGTGGCTGCAAAATCCAACATCATGTGCAGTGCCGCTTGGGCTGTACGCCTGCAAGGCTTAGCTGTGAGAAGCCACAGTTTGCCACTCTCCAAGGCGAAATCCACATCAAGACCATCGCACATGTGATTTTCAAACAGTTCCAAAGCCGCCTGCAATTCGGCATGGGCTGCGGGCATGGACGTTTTCAGCGCATCCATGTTCATACTGGGTTTGAGGCGGGCGACGAGATCAGGGCCTGTGGCATTGCTCAGAAATTCACCAGCGAGTTGTGACATGCCGGTTTGTTGATGTCGGGTCGTGACCCTGCCTGCACCTGATGCATCTCCGAGCAGTCCACTGACAGTTGCCTGAATGATAATGGCGAGACCCTGTTCTTCGCTGAGGCCCAGAAGTTTGCGATGGGTTTTGGCGCGCGGTGCCTGCCAGGTTCGCAACAGCGCCGCGCAAGCTGCTCTGATTTGGTGCAGCGTATCTTGCGGAAACCCTTCGCCATTGTTGCTTTCAAATTGGGCCTTGTAGCGACTGGACAGTTCCCGCATGTCCGAACCCTGCATCTCGGTATCAGACACATATCCGCGTTCTTCCATGTAGAGAGCAAGCACATCTTCGAAGGCGGCAGGATCGTCGCCCATAACGACTTGGGCATAGTTCTGAATGAAACGGCAATAGCTGTCATAGGCAAAACGCAGTTCGCCACTTTCATGCGCTAGTGCTTCCACAGTCTTATCATTCAAACCAATATTGAGAACGGCGTCACCAGTCCCTGGCACACTCACAGCAGCGGATGACCTGACTGCCAGCAACATTGGTTTTTGTGATGCACCCAGTGAATTGCCAGTCATATCCTGCAACTGCGCCAAAGCATCCGTTACCGCGCTGGGAATACCTTGCTGGGCTTTATCACTGAAGTTGCGGCACACTTCCGGACCCATCACAAATCCGGGCGGTACGGGCAGCCCTAACACGGACATGATGCAGAGTGTTGCGGCTTTGCTTCCCATCTGCTGGGCAGAAGGAATTTCTGCGGGCATAGCGCCCGTGCCGAAGTGAACGACAAGATTTGAAAATGTGTTTACGGTCATGTCCTGCTGCAACGCAACATTGCGGAACGGAGGGCTCCGGTCAACACTCTATTGCCTGTCATGTTAAAATCGGTTTGCCTGCTGCCTTGCGATTACGGAGCAGCAACCAAACTGCAATCGACATGTTCAGCAGGTTCCAAAGTATCCCATGAGCAAAAGCCCAAGTGTATGACCCCGTCTTGTCAAAAATCTCGCCAGACAACCATCCGCCCAGCGCCATGCCCAATACAGTAGCCGTCAAGACGAGGCTGATGCGAAAGCCAGCCTCCGCTGCCGGAAAGTTATCCCGCACTATCAGTGCATAGCTTGGTACAATTCCACCTTGCGCCAAACCAAATAGTGCGGAGACCAGATAGAGGGACGCCAAACCGTCGAAGGGAATATAGAAAACCAGTGCCAGACATTGCAGCACTGAACCAATGATCAGCGTACCGACGCCACCAATCCTGTCTGAAAAATAGCCGGATAGTAACCTGCTCAATACGCCACAACCCAACATCAATGACAGCATCTGCGCGCCAGCGGCACGCCCGTATCCCAAGTCCCCGCAATAAGCGATGATGTGAACCTGTGGCATTGACATGGCTACACAACAGGCCAAACCCGCAAGGACAAGAAGGCCTTGCAATGCAGGTGTACCCCTTGCGGTGGAAGCGCTTGCCATGGCGCTTGGCCTTTCTGCAAGCGAGGCGCGTGGACGCAGCAACAAGGTCAGCGGCAACATGATGACGAGAATGGCCACGCCGATATAAATGAAAGAGGTGCGCCAGCCGAAGCTGTCAATTGAACGGCTCAACAGCGGTGACCAAATGGCGCCTGCGAGGTAATTGCCACTTGCGACAATACCCACGGCGACACCACGACGTTTTTGAAACCACAAAGATACATCAGCAACCAAAGGTCCAAATGTGGTGGCCACACCAAACAGGCCGATCAACCCCGCTTGCGCGGCAATGAAAGTCCAATAGGTTGGCGCCAATGCGGCACCGACAAAACCCAACGCCAGCAAAATCGTGCCGATGAACATGGGAAATACAATGCCGAAGCGATCCGCCATGCGCCCCATGAACAGGCCGCCAATACCAAAACCGATCATCGTCAGCGTGTAAGGAATTGACGCCCCTGCCCGGTCCACGCCGAACTCGGATTGTACAATCGGCAGGGCAATAACGGGCGCCCAAAGGCCCACACCGCCAAGGGTTGCCAAGGTCAACGATACCGCCAGTCTGAACCAGGAGTAGCGGCTGTCGGGTTGGTGTTGTGACATGGAGATGCGTTAGCGTTGACGGCGCGTGACAAACAGGACCAGAGGCCGTTAATTATTGTAGCAATTGTATGTGAAGTTTTGGGCCAGCAGCAGATTAGCTCTTGCCCCGCTTCAAATGCTCTTCCAGCCTTGGCATGATTTCGATAAAGTTGCAGGGGTGATGGCGGTAATCCAATTGATGCACCAGAATTTCGTCCCAGCCGTCGCGGCAGGCTCCGGGGGAGCCGGGCAGGCAAAACACATAGGTGCCGGAAATTACGCCCGCGGTGGCGCGGGATTGGATGGTGGATGTGTTGATCTTCTGAAAAGAGATCATGTGGAACACCACGCCGAAACCTTCAATTTCCTTGTCGAACAGGGGCCTCATGGCTTCGATGGTTACATCCCGTCCGGTCAAGCCCGTGCCGCCGGTGCTGATGATCACATCAATGTCTTTTCGTTTAACCAGCTTTCGCACGGCGGCGCGAATTTGGCGGACATCGTCTCTGACGATCATGCGGTCAACCAGAGTGTGACCCGCTTCCGTAACGCGGGCAGCGAGAGTGTTACCGGATTTGTCATCGGCAGTTGTGCGGGTATCTGAAATGGTAATGACGGCAATGCCTGCTGGCATAAATTCGCGGGGTGGTTTGGTGTTCATGTCAAAGCATCCAGCCTTTGTCGGAAAGCTTGCAGATCATGCCACGCCAAACGCTTTGATGCTGATGAATTAAGCAAGGTTTCGGGATGGAAAGTTGTGAGAGCGGGTACGCCTGCAATGTCGAGCCATTTGCCACGGGATTTGAAAATGGCGTCTTCACCACCCGCCAACCATTGCCCCGGCAAATGGCCCAGGCAGAGGATGAGTTTGGGTGACAACAGTTGCACCAGCTTGAGTGCGAGGGGAACACACATTCTCGCCTCCAGCTCAGTCAGGGCGCGGTTGCCGGGTGGTCGCCACGATATAAAACTTGCGAAGGCCACGGCTTCATTATTTTCGCGTGGCGTATATCCAGCAAGGCCAATTGCGGCCAACATGCGGTCAATCAGTACCTGGTGGTTGCCCGACAGCACTTCTCCTGTGGCATCCTCCGCATTGCGTGGTCTGTCATTGAGAATGAGGACGCGGGCATCGGCAGCACCCGAATATGTGCAGAGTCGGTTGGCGGTTCGTTTCAAGGGGTGAGCATCAAAGCCGTTGAAGGCTTCAACATAGGCGTGCAATGAGTCCACAGAGGCTGCAAGCACCTCGGCTGCTGCAACTCCCTCGGCACCGGCGGCAACGGCTTTCCAGTTTACGGCGGGTTTCGGCGGAGGGGCAACAAGTGGTGCGCGAGGTTTCGATTCGACTATTGGTTTTGCAGCAGGGAGCGCAAATCGGTTCACCGGACGATCCAGCAATACTTCATCGGCACCCATGTCTACCAGCCACGGCAGAATGTCGGAAAGTTCCATCATATCGCTCGAGGTGGGACTCATGTCGCAGCCGGACGCCTGTTCACTTTTGTAAAAATCCTATAACAGAGACCACATATACATAAAGCAGTCAGGGAATTACAGTGTCAGACGTTCAGCGCGAAGCTATGGAATATGATGTGGTTGTAGTTGGTGCAGGGCCGGCGGGCCTTAGTGCTGCCATTCGCGTCAAACAACTTTCGCCGGACACAACGGTTTGCGTGCTGGAAAAAGGCTCGGAAGTCGGTGCCCATATTTTATCGGGAGCTGTTGTGGACCCGATTGCGCTGAATGAACTGTTCCCGGATTGGAAGGAACGGGGTGCGCCACTCAACACGCCCGTAGTAGATGACCGTTTTTATGTGCTGGGGCCGCAAGGGGCATTGCGCCTGCCCAATTTCATGATGCCACCATTGATGAACAACCATGGCAACTATGCCGTGTCACTTGGCAATCTGTGCCGATGGCTGGCGCAACAGGCAGAAAGCCTGGGCGTTGAAATCTATCCCGGCTTTGCGGCGTCAGAGGTGTTATATAATGAGACAGGTGCAGTGCGTGGTGTTGTGGCTGGTGTCATGGGTCTTGAAAAAGATGGTTCGCAGGGACCGGATTATCAGCCCGGCATGGAACTCATTGGTAAATATGTGTTGATTGCCGAAGGTGTGCGCGGCTCTTTGGCCAAGCAGATCATCAACCATTACAATTTGTCCGACGGCAAAGAGCCACAGAAGTTCGGCTTGGGCATGAAAGAGCTCTGGGAGGTGAAGCCGGAGAACCATCGACCCGGGCAAGTGACCCACACCATGGGCTGGCCGCTTGGTACCAAAACCGGTGGCGGCAGTTTCATGTATCACCTTGAAGACAACATGGTGTCGGTCGGGTTTGTGGTGCACTTGAATTACCAGAACCCGCATCTTTACCCGTATATGGAATTCCAGCGTTACAAGCATCACCCGCTGATTGCGCAAGTTCTGGAAGGCGGTCGCCGTGTGGCTTATGGGGCGCGGGCGATTACTGAGGGTGGCTTGCAGTCGGTGCCGAAACTCGCGTTCCCTGGGGGGGCTTTGATTGGCTGTTCCGCAGGGTTTGTGAATGTGCCGCGCATCAAGGGCAGTCACAACGCCATGAAAACCGGCATGATGGCGGCAGAAGCAGCGATTGCGGCACTTGCCGAGGGTCGGAGTGGCGATGAGCTTTCGTCCTATCAGAAGGCTTACGAAAACTCGTGGGTCTACCAGGACTTGAAGCGCGTCAAGAATGTGAAGCCCATGTGGTCGAAACTCGGTTTGATTGGCGGCTTGGCTTTGGGCGGATTGGACATGTGGTTGCAATCCCTTTTGGGCTTTGGGCTTGGCACATGGAGGCATGGCAAAACCGATGCAGCGGCAACGGGCATGGCGGAGGCTTTCAAAAAAATTGACTATCCAAAGCCCGATGGTGTGCTGTCGTTTGACCGCCTCACCAATGTCGCTTTTTCTGCAACAAATCACGCTGAAAACCAGCCCTGCCATTTGCATCTGACCAATGCGGAAGTACCGACGGCCATCAATCTGCCAATTTATGACGAACCTGCGCAACGCTATTGCCCGGCAGGTGTTTATGAAATTGTGCGGTCTGAAGGTCATGCGCCACGCTTCCAGATCAATTTCCAGAACTGCGTGCATTGCAAGACGTGCGACATCAAAGATCCGTCACAAAACATTGTGTGGACGGTGCCTCAAGGTGGTGACGGGCCGAACTATCCGAATATGTAAAATCTTAACCCTGTTTGAAAAACTTGGCTTCAACCGGGGGATGAGTGCGCCGGAACCTAAAAATAGAACAATCGGAGCAACGGGTTGTTCAGAAGCTGCATTTATACCGACATGATCAAATTTGAGGAAAATCATGTCCAAGTTTCAATCGAAGTCAAAAATTGCAAGTGTTTTCAAGCGCTTCCTGGGTGACTCGTCAGGTCAACTGACGGCGATGATGGGCTTGTCGGTTATCCCCATCCTCTTTACCGCTGGTGCGGCCATCGATTTCGCCCGCGTGACCCGCGAACAGGCGGCATTCTATAGTGCCGTTGATGCGGCAGCCTTGGCCGTTGCTGCAGATGATCGTTCTTCGCTGGTTGGATTAAGCACTGCTGACCAAAAAGAAACGCGCCGCGTTGAGCTTCAGAATTATGCCAAGCTGTTCCTCGAAAAAAACTATATTGACGCTTCCGGCGGTAAATCAGTCCGGACCGTAGACCTGACGTTTGACGATCTCCAGGTCAAAATTGCAGCGACACTTGACTTCCCAACCACAATCATGGCGCTCACGGGTGTGACCAAGTTCACACTGAAATCCAACGCAACTGTGAAAAAAGCTGCAAGGCCCGTTGAGCTGGTTTTGGTTATGGATACCACCGGTTCCATGAACACCAATTCCAAACTCGTGGATGCGCAAAAAGCTGCAAAGGATCTTTTGGCCAAGCTCTACGATGGCACACTGGCTGCAAAACCCAACAACGTCGATTTGCGCGTCGCATTGGTGCCTTTCTCGGGTGCTGTACGTTTGGACACGACAGGCAATGATTTTGATCTTGCCTGGATCGATACCGGCGGCGCCAGCGCCTATTCCAAACTCAACTTGAATGCCGTGACAGGTACACCAGCCACATGGAACAACTATTATGCATGGTCGCAATTGAAATCGAGCGCCACTCTGAACCAGACTTGGAATGGCTGCGTGGAAGCTCGCGCCAATAGCACGATTGCTGCAACGGCGTATAATGTGAATGACGTCGCCCCCAGCGGCTCTAATGCGGCGACACTGTTTCCTGCCTATTTCAATCCTGACGTACCGGGAAACGCTGCAACGGCAAACAGCTACGGCATAAGTTACATCGGCGGGACGTCGCTGACTGCCGCAGGCAGTGAATGCAAGGGACTCGCAAGCGCGGCCGTATGTTCGAGCACAGCAGCTTCGGATCTCTATTTGCGGCAAGAAAACTATAACAAATACATTGGCACCAACATTGGAACTCCACCCGTGGCAGCCACAATGACAACTGATATCAGCCAGTCCTATTATTACGGACCATGGGGTGGCTGCGCGGTTTCAAAAGTCGTTCCAATGACCCATGACCGTAGTAAAGTTGAAGCAGGGCTCGATGCTATGCGCGCCCACGGCATCACAATCATTCCTGAAGGATTGGCTTGGGGTTGGCGGGCGATTTCTCCGACTGCACCACTCACGAAGGTTGAAGGTGCTGGCGCTATCCCTGCAACAACCATATCCCCTTACAAGGATCCGAAGTGGCAGAAAATCATCGTGTTGATGACCGACGGTGACAACAACGTAAACGGCGGATCCTACTCCCCCATCAACACCAGCAGATATTCTGCCTATGGTTATGCCTCGGAATCAGGTGCCAACAATCGCTTTGGCACAACAGTCGGCAGCGACACTGATGCTAAACTTGATGGATATATGGCAACCTTGTGTGCCAACATCAAAAAAGAAGGTATTCAACTCTATATCGCTTCGTTTGGCGATGACGTGAGTGCAGGAACGCAGGCCAATCTGAAGAGCTGCGCATCAACCGGTGATGAATACTACAAGCATGCCTCAACGCCGGCCATCCTGACATCCTTCTTCGGCGGCATCGGCAAAACCATCAACAAGTCGATCTACGTCTCAAATTAAGCACAGGCCACTCGGAAACAGGGCCGGATCACCTTCTCGGGTGCCCGGCCTTTTTTCTGTTGCGGCGTCCCCCGAAAAACCGCATTTTGTCGGGATAGCTTTAAATCCGGGGTGATTTGCCCCACGTTGAAAAGACACGATGCGCAAAATCATTCGAACCGCCCTCCCCCTTGTCTTCAGCCTTGTTGTTGGCACGTCAGCCCTTGCCAGCACGCCAGCCTATGAGACGTCGCTTTCAGGC
>JANMEM010000130.1:0-4857 GCA_031376985.1 Hyphomicrobiales bacterium | reverse complement strand
CGAAAAGCAGATCACCCAATTCCTCAGCCCGCATGTTTTCAGGCGCATCCTTCAATTCGGTAATTTCCTCCGCCAACTTGTCGTAGACATGGTCAACGTGCGGCCAGTCAAAGCCAACCTTTGCGGCTTTGGCTTGCAGCTTCAAAGCGCGGGTCAAACCGGGCAGGGCCAGTGGCACGCCGTCCAGTATGCGTTTTGGTGTTTCACCTTTTGCTTCCCGCTCCTTGGCCTTATTGGCTTCCCAAAAGCCTTTGGAGACACCTGCCGACCTCGCCCTATCATCGCCGAACACATGGGGGTGGCGGTTGATCATCTTGCGGTTCACGCCTTCGATCACATCATCAAGCGTAAAGGAGCCTTCCTCAGACGCGATCTGGGCGTGGTAGATGGGTTGCAGCAGCAGGTCGCCCAGTTCTTCACACAGATGCTTTCGGTCGCCGGACTGAATGGCGTCGGCGACTTCATAGGCTTCTTCGATGGTATAGGGCGCAATCGTCTCGAAAGATTGTTCCAGGTCCCATGGGCAACCCGTGACCGGGGTTCGAAGAGCGGCCATGATTGACCGCAGGGTGTTGATCGAACGCATGTCCATTTCAGCGGGGTTTTCAGCCATGTTTGGATTCACCAGAAAAATGGGCGAGGGGTTTGTTTTTTGCCGGAATCCAGCAACTCCAGCACGTTCGTCTTCAGTTTTTCATCAAGCAGATCAAGTGCCGCCTGATTGGCAAAAGTGAAGTCGATTGAAGCCACCATGCAAATGGCATCCCGAATGTTGCGGCGTTGCCGCCAGTGTTCCGCAGGCAAACCAGATTTAAGAAGTGCGGTGAAAGGTTCTTCCCACATGCGATCCCCACCGTGCATGGCAGCCTGAAACAGCAAAAATAACGCCTCCGATTGGCTGGAAGCGGGGGTAATTGCCTTTGCCTTTGACAAGGCATCAGACAGCATCAGGAGAGCTGCTCTGGGTTCCTTGCGCTCCAGCAATGCGCAGATTGGCCAAGCCAGCGGGAAAACCGCGCTATACTGGTCTTCATCCTGAGATGCAGCAACGGCAGCGGCCTCGGCAGTCCTCACAACATGGCGCTGGTCACGCACATAGCGGGCAATCCAGGCCATGGCCTGGCACTGGCCACGATGAGATTTTTCGGCGTGGGCAACACTCAGGGCGACGTTCAATTCGAGGGCCGAGATCTTCTTGTAGCTCAATTTTCAAATCCATCTTTCATTCGCATAATATATATTATGGAATATATTGACTTACCCATGAATTGACGTAGATGCCGATATTGCTTGGCCCCAACAGGAACTTACGACGGCAACTTCATCAATAATATCACTTCGGCAACGCCTGCTTGGCCCATGTCTTTGGCTTGCAGCTTGCGATCTTGTTGTATTGGGCATCATACCGCAGGTCTACGCAATCAAACCAATAAGGCGTCTGGGCAGCCCAAGTCGTTGTGGCGAACTTGGCTTTCAACATTTCCTGTGCTGGCTTTGAGTAAGACTTCACGGATCCATGCCAGCGGCAGCCATAGCGCGTGGCGCGTACGGCCAATGCCAAGGCCTCTGGCGCGCCATCGTCACCCTTGGAGGTCTTTGCCCATTTGATCACGGATTGCGCCAGCAGCTTCGGCGCTGATGGTGCTTTGGCCAGTCTGGCGACCTCGGTCCAGCTGACTGCCTTGATCATTGGGTGTTGCCGCACCGCAGATTCACGTGCCGCATTCACCTTGGCTATGGCGCCGGTATCAAGAAGTGCTGCCAGTTCCTTGCCTTGGGTTTCATCCATATTGGCGTTAACGTCATAGTCGTTACGCAAGGCGCCCAGTTGACGATCGGGTTCCAAGGGACACCACCAGTTCTTGTCATTGGGGTCATAGTCATCGAGCGCACTGAACACGTCGCGCTTGGCTTCGAGCGGTTCAGACCATTCCGGTGAGTTCACCAGAATGCCAAAACGCGGGTTCCTCAGTATGGTTAACAGCATCGCGTGGTCAGACGAGAGTTTGGGAAATTCTTTCGAAACTGCATCACGCGCCACAGACAATTCCGGATTGGCCGCAAACATGTCCAATGTGGTCTTGTCGCTGTTCCTGGCCCCGCTGGCATAGTTCCGCGTCCAAGCCGCACGTTTGAGCAAAGCCTTTTGTTCAGCAGAAAAAATGCTGTTGTCGCCCAGCTTCCGCAACTTTGATGCTGGCAGAAGATTGAAAACGATTGGCGAAAGTTTTTCGCTCATCAGCGCAATGGCCTTTAGCCAATGCGTTTCATCTTCAGCCGCCCATGCCATGAACTGCGCATAGGGCTCGCGCTGGTAGCTTTGGTTTTCACCGTCAAAACTGTTGAGCAAAGCATCAGACATAAGCGAATCCCGAAGGCGACGCCCCTCCTCCACATTTCCTGTGGCCAACAGATGTTCCATCAGCTTTGGCAATATGGTCACGCGAAGGCTGGATGATGCATCGAGTTTCAGTTTCGGCAGATTGGTGTAGATTTCATCAAAGCGTTTGGCTAATGCGGACACGCGCACGGCTTGCAGGGCGAGCAAAGTCACCGCACCTGTTTCCGGAGCTTCACCGCAGGTGGCACTGGCCTTGGCCGCTGCATCCAAAGCATGAGCCCATAAAGCTGCGCGGCTTGCATCGTCAGGTTTCGCTTTCAAACTGTCCAACGCAGCTTTTGGTATTGCGGGCAAAGCCTTTGATTGCAGCGCTTCCGCCCGATCCACATAGGACGTTGACCAAGCTTGCCATTTATCGCCCACCAGCGCCCATGGCGCTTGCGTGTATGGATTGTTGATACTCTGACCTGCCATCATCCACAGAACCATGGGGTGTTTACGGGCAGCGTCAGCGAGGGCTTTGGACAACGTTGCATCAGCAGGCAGGGTATTGGTCACCCACCAGTCGTCACGCCTGTTGGCAACACCTGCATAGCCAATGTCGTAGAGCGCTTTTACATAGGCCGATTTGGCCTGGGCATCAGCGTTGATTGCGGCCATGGGCTTGCTCAAGGTTTCAACTGTGTTGTCGATCAACTCCGTCCAGCCTTGTGGCGTGTCTTCAATGTTCGAAATGTAACCGAGAAGTTCGCGCGTAATATCATGCGCAGACTTCAGTGACTGATCTGCCAGAATTGCTTTGGCCTCAGTTCGTGCTTCGACTACATTCTTGCCGTTGGCCAACAGATTGGCGACGTTGTAACGGGCCGCAGCTTTATGGGGCGACGTGGTTGCGGCAATCGCCTTGAATTCTGGAATAGCGGTTTGAGGGCTTCCGTAGAACAGGATGGAAGCCTTCTGATATGCTTTGTCGTGCTTCAACATTTCCAACTGATCGGGCTTTAAATTCGCGGGTGGCGGATCTTCTGCCAAGGTCGCCGTTGCATCCCCTGCGCAGGCTTTCAACACAACAGCCTGCCCTTTCAGCCATTGCTTCACATAATCGCTTGTCTTGCCAAAGCTGGTGATGCGCGACTGCAGAACTTCAAGCGGATAACCAATGCGGCAATTGTAGCCGGGATTGGCAAGCGCTTCGTTGCCGGGAGCAATTTGCCCCACCAATCTGCGCCAGTCTTCAACCTTGCTGTAATTGTCAAAAGCGTAACTGCTGCCGTCCAAACGTGGATCGCCGAGCCCTGTCATTTTCCGCCAGGCTGGTGCAGCGAATGGCGCTGTTGCATAGGCGTCAACCGCGGCGTTGAGTTTCTCCGGCGTACAAGCCGTCTGGGCAAAGCCGGGTGCAACCAGCATAGAGGTGACGATGAGAGACAAACAGAAACGGCGTTTGAACACGGGATTACTCCAGAATTAAATGTCGATGGTCATGCCGTCGAAGGCTGGTTCCACATGGGGCGGAAGTTCGGCTTTGAGTGTGGCGTAATCGAGATCGAGATGCATGTTGGTGAGAATGGCGCGCTTTGGCTTCAGGCGCTCGATCCATGATAATGTTTCGGCAAGGCTGAAATGACTTGGATGCAGTTTGGGGCGCAATGCATCGACAATCCAGGTGTCGAGCCCTGTGAGTGCTTCACGGCTCTGGTCCGGAATATCACTCACATCAGGCGTGTAAGCCAACCCTCCGATACGAAAACCCAAGGCGCGAATGTTGCCGTGTTTTAATTCAAACGGCAGACCAGTGATAAAACCACCTGCCCCACCGGATTGGAGCGCCCTGCCTGGCACAATGTTATTCAAATCAAGGATAGGTGGGTAATCGCTGCCCGGCGCCTGAACCACGCAATAGGCGAACCGTGTCATCAACATGCTGCCAGTCGCACTGTCGGCCCACACCGGAATACGCTTTCTCTGATTGAGAAAATAACCGCGCAACTCATCAATGCCATGGGTGTGGTCGGCATGTTCGTGGGTGTACCATACGCCATCAATGTGCCGGACGTCAGCCGACAACATCTGCTCGCGCATATCAGGCGAGGTATCAATCAGGATGTTGGTCTGGCTGCCCGCTTCCGATTGTTGCAACAATAAAGAACAGCGACGGCGACGGTTTTTCCGGTTTGACGGATCACATACACCCCAGTCGCCCCCTACACGGGGTACACCGCCGCTGGAGCCGCAGCCCAATATTGTGGCACGCAAACTCATGCCGCAACCTTGAAGGACGAGGGCATTTTGACTTTGTCAAACAGCCTGAAAAAATTGGCTGATGTTGCAGCAGCCATATGATCACGTGACACACCCCGCGCCGTCGCCAGCGTTTCCAGAGTATGGGCGACGAATGCGGGTTCGTTGCTTTTGCCACGAAACGGAACAGGAGCCAGATAAGGCGCATCGGTTTCCACCAGAATGCGGTCCTCCGGCAGAGCCTGCGCCGCAACGCGCAAATTCTCTGCCGTCTT
>JANMEM010000126.1:0-2670 GCA_031376985.1 Hyphomicrobiales bacterium | reverse complement strand
CGCTGGTTGCGTGGCCCCGAAACTGAACGCCGCCGTGGCCGTGGCCTTGCTGATCGATTGGGTGATCTGGTCAGCGATGATGACGGCACATCGGCAATGCTGGATGAGGTGGTGCGTGCCGCCCGCGTGCTACCAACAGCTGGTTACATGCGCCGCATTCACGATGGCAGGCCGAAAGGTGTTGCCGAGCAGTTCTTCACGTTGGTGCGGCAACAGGTGGTGGCGCGGGATGAAAGTGAATCAGGCTTCGCGTTGGAAACGGCTTGCCTTCCCTTGATTGACGGACTTGGCGAAGCTGCAGCTGATTTGGCCAAGGCGCTGGAAAACCTGAAACGCCCGATGCAGAATTTGGCAAAAGCACTGGCCGCAAAACTTGATGACGAGGCAGCAGAGCTTGAAACCTATGAGCGTGGTCGCATCGAGGCGATGTCACGTTCGCTCCGGCGGCGGGGCGAGTTGATGTTGGGTGGCTGGCTGTCCATGTTGCAACGCCTGAATGGTCCACCCAATGTGCTGATGGTGGAATGGTTCTCGGTGGAACAGCAAGGCCAATGGCAGGTTGATGTCGGACTGCATTCACACTGGTTGGACCCCACCGAACCTTTGGCGCTTGCCGTGCTGCGCCCTGCTGATGGCGTGATCATCACCTCCGCCACGTTGAAAGACCGCCCGCCCAATGTGCCTGATGATTGGGAAAATGCCGAAATGCGAACAGGTGCCGTGCATCTGCCGTACCCTGTGAAGCGTCAGCATTTCGATTCGCCCTTTGATTATCCCAAACGCGCCCGCGTGATTGTGGTCACCGATGTCAGCCGCGAAAGCATGGACCAATTGGCAGCAGCCTATCGCGAATTGTTTTTTGCCTCAAACGGCGGTGCGCTCGGTCTTTTCACGGCAATCACGCGGTTACGCGCCGTGCAAAAGCGCATTGCCAAACCTTTGAGTGAACGTGGGCTCCCCCTCTATGCCCAACACGTGGACCCAATGGATACGGCGACTCTCGTCGATCTGTTCCGCGCTGAACATGACGCATGCCTTCTCGGCACGGACGCTGTGCGTGATGGAGTGGATGTGCCGGGAGATTCACTGCGGCTGATCGTGATGGACCGCGTACCGTGGTCGACACCCAACATTCTGGAAAAGGCACGCAAGGAAGCCTTTGGCGGCAACACCTACGTCGATATGACAGTGCGCCTCCGACTGCGTCAGGCTTTCGGTCGCTTGATCCGGTCTGATACCGACAAAGGCTGCTTCGTCGTGCTTGATTCGCGTCTGGCCTCACGTTTTTCAACAGCATTTCCCGATGGCGTTGCCATTGAACGCATGGGACTGGTGGAAGCGATTGAGGCCGTGGGCAGCTTCTGCAATACTGACGTTGAATGATTGATCCGTCACCCCGGCGAAGGCCGGGGTCTGGCGGCAAAGAGATTCCGGCCTTCGCCGGAATGACGAAAGAGAAAGTAAAAATATGTCCGGTACCATCAGCAATGAACAGGCCCTCATCTACGTCATGGTGATGATGTCAGGCGTCGAAGGTGTCATCAAGCCGGAGGAATTGGCGGAGATTGATATTCTGGTGCGCACCTTGCCGGTGTTCAAAAACTTTGACCGCACAAGGCTGGCCACGGTAGCACAGGAAGCAGGCGATATGCTGCAACTGAGTGAAGGCATGCAGACCGTGCTGGACTTGGTGGCTGATCAACTGTCTCCACGCTTGCGCGAGACCGCTTATGCAATTGCAGTCGAAGTGGCGGCCATTGATTTGGTGGTGGGCAAAGAAGAATTGCGTTTCCTTGCGATTTTGCGTGATGCGCTGGACCTGGACAAACTGGTAACGGCGGCAATTGAACGCTCGGCGATTGCAAGGTTTCAGGGCGCGTGAGGGAATTACACAAACACCCTCGCCTTGATCGCCGGCAGCCGCGCTGCGAACAGCAAGCTCCTCGCAACAAAGAACACACTCAGCGCCGCCCATAAGCCGTGATTGCCGTATCGCGGTTCCAGCACGTACCACGCCATCATGTAGGCAATCAGTGACAGCACCATCATGTTGCGCATGTCGCGCGTCGCCATGGCTCCGGTGAAAATACCATCATAGAGAAAACAGGCAGCACCGAGGAGTGGCGTGATGGCGGCCCAGACCAGATACTGGCTTGCGAAATTGCGCACCTCAGTGTTGACCGTCATGATGGTGATGAACTGCGCCCCGAACAGCCAGATCAACAGCGATGCCAAAGCTCCAAAGGCCATCACCCATCCGGTTGAAAGCGTGATCGCCTTCGCATAACGCGGGCGGTCTTTCGCACCAATGGCCTGACCCACCAGGGCTTCAGCCGCATAGGCAAAACCGTCGATCATGTAAGCTGCAATTTCGAACATGTGAAGCAACACTGCATTGGCCGCAACCGTCGTGTCGCCATTGCGGGCGCCACGAGAGGTGAACCACGCAAAGGCAAACAGCAGGCACACAGTGCGGATCATCATGTCGGCATTGGCGGTGATAAGCGATGTGATTTTTGAACGGTCCAGCACACGGGCGCGATCAAACGGCTGTTTCAGCTCCCGCAAGCGCCACAGCACCATGACAAGTCCAACGGCGACTGCGGCATATTCCGCGATCAAAACCGCAAGGCCGACCCCAGCGATTCCAAAATTGAAGTGCAACACGAA
>JANMEM010000028.1:0-4278 GCA_031376985.1 Hyphomicrobiales bacterium | reverse complement strand
GCGTCGGCGTGTATCAACAAACTTGCTTGGTGAACTATTGCTAACGGTGCAGAGCTACCCCCACCCCGGCCCACCCCACAAGGGGGAGGGAGAAGGTTTGAGTCACAGTGAAGCTATCACAAATTCTGTCGGCGATGATGATCGCAACACGACCTTATCACCCGTTTTTTCTTACCACGCAGGGCAGTCCTGCCGCTGTGTATTTTGTGCACAATTGTTGCGCGGCTTCGCGGGTTTTCGCCCCTACCATGACAAGGGCCATGCGACGGGTGCCGCGCGAGAGGTTCCTTTTACGGGTGACGAAAGGTTTTGCCCCGTCAAGAGCCTGCGGGAAACGCAGTTTCAGCCGTTTGAACATGCCAAGCGCCCGGCCTTCATTGAAATCCGCTGCCAATAAGGCACCCCATGGCTGGGATTTGCCTCTGCTTACGCCTCCCGTCGGGTTCACTTCGCGCGAAGCCATGGCGATGCACTGGCTGGTGAAATCTCCGGTTTTTCCCAAGGCGGGCATGGGGTAATTGGCGGTTTTGTCGCGCCAGTCTTCTGCTACTTTTCCGGTAATGAAAGCCACATAGCCTTCGGTTTCATCGGGAAGCCCACCCTTCCCTGCAAGCCAACGGGTGATGCGGCCTTCACCTGCGTTATAAGCAGCCGCTGCCAAGCCAAGGTTTCCAAAGTCTTTTTTCAGATCAGCCAGAAAGGCTGCTGATGCGCT
The DNA here is from genome assembly GCA_031376985.1 of Hyphomicrobiales bacterium. Classification (GTDB taxonomy): domain Bacteria; phylum Pseudomonadota; class Alphaproteobacteria; order Rhizobiales; family Aestuariivirgaceae; genus Aestuariivirga. The sequence continues at coordinate 3,563 of JANMEM010000028.1, read as the reverse complement.
TATCGACGCCATTGGATCAAACGGATCGTCAAGTTTGCGGAGGTCTGCCGTACCGGGCATGAATTGTGCGATACCTTGTGCACCTGCAGGGCTCACGGCGTTAGGGTCAAACAGACTTTCTTTCCACAGCAGTCTGGTGAAGAACGTGCGGTCAAGGTTATGTTCGGTTGTAGCCTTGTCGATGGCTGCACAGACGGAGGCCGCGAAAACCTTGCGGTCCGGCTTGGTAGCCGCTTCTGCTGGCAAACTCAGTGCCAGCGCCATAACACTAAGCGTCCACCAGTTTGCCATGTTGCAATACCGTTGTGCGCGTCATGTTGCGGGCAAGTTCGAAATTATGTGTGGCAATGAGGGCACCAAGGCCTTCTTCGCGGATCAAGCGCATGAATTCGTCTTGCACCAATGTTGCCGTGTCCGGATCCAGATTGCCTGTGGGCTCATCTGCCAATAGCAGAAGTGGACGATTGGCCAAAGCGCGGGCAATGGCGACGCGTTGCTGCTCACCGCCGGACATTTCTGCAGGGCGATGTTCAAGCCGATGTGAAAGCTTTAAACGACCCAATAAGTCCTTGGCACGTTTTTCTGCCTCCGCTGGCGTTGCCCCCGCAATGAGTTGCGGCATGACCACATTCTCGACGGCTGAGAATTCCGGCAACAGATGATGGAATTGGTAGACAAAGCCCACGCCGATGCGGCGGATGCGGGTTCGGGCCTGATCATCAAGCGTAGTGCACTCCTTGCCAGCGATGAAAACCTCACCCGACGTTGGCTTTTCCAGTAATCCTGCAATGTGCAACAGCGATGATTTGCCGGAGCCTGATTGTCCGACGAGGGCCACAACTTCGCCCGCATGGACGGTGAGCGAAAGGCCGTCAAAAACGCGCAACTCCGCCTCGCCTTTGCCAAAGACCCGGGTGACATTCTTCAGTTGGAGCGCGGGTTTAAGGGTCATTCGTATCGCAAGGCCTCAACCGGATCGAGTTTCGCTGCACGCCATGATGGATAAAGTGTTGCCAGAAAACTCAACCCCAATGCCATCAGGGTAATCAACAACACCTGCATAGGCTCAACCCGGGCTGGCAATTGCGCCAAGTAGTAGAGCTCCTGATTGAAAGGATCGACGCCGGACAGCCATTGAATGGCTTTTCGAATATTCTCGGCATTCAACGCAATGATCAAGCCCAGCAACACGCCGGCAAATGTGCCGGCAATCCCAATCATTGCACCCGTTATGAAAAACACGCGTTGCATGGCACCCGCTGTGGCTCCCATTGTACGCAGGATCGCAATGTCGCGGCTCTTGTCTTTCACAAGCATAATGAGACTGGAAACAATGTTAAGCGCAGCGACAAGCACCACCATGGTCACCACCATAAACAGCACATTGCGTTCAACCGTCAGTGCATTGAAGAAGGCTTGGTTCCTGTCTTTCCAAGTCTGGATCATCAGGTTTTTTCCAGCAGCGGAACGAATATCTCCAAGATAGCTTTGAATGGCTTCTGGGTCATCCACATCCAGTTCAATTCCCGTCACTCCCTCTTCAGACGAAAAGAAATCCTGGGCTTCCTTGATCGGCATGAAGACAACGTTCTCGTCATACTCCGACATGCCCATTTTGAAAATTGCGACAACGGGGTAGTCACGGATGCGCGGGGTGGAGCCCATGACGGTGTCGGGTCCGTTGGGAGAAATCATGGTGATAGTGGTGCCAAGGCCAACCTGATGTTTCCATGCCATTCGTTCACCAATGGCAATGCCATCTGACTTGTCCCAGCCTTTGAAACTCGGCTCAGCGTCGAGTCCGCCCGGCGTGCGAAGGGCCGTGCGCAGGTTTTCGTTGTTGACGCTTTTCAGTTTTTGAATGTCCTCTTCACCCACTCCGCGTACGAGCGCGCCGGTGGCGTTTTTGGTGGAAGACACCATGACTTGCCCCTCAACGAGCGCCACAGCCTGCACCACATGGGGGATTTTCGCCAATCGCGCCTTGATGCCGTCTGCGTCCTGCACGGGCTCAAATTGCGGATCGTAAATAGTGGCGTGGCCGGAGAAGCCAAGAACCTTGTCGAGCAGTTCCTTGTGGAATCCGTTGAACACCGACATGACAACGATCAGCGTCGCCACTCCAAGCATGATGCCGAGGAAAGAGAATAACGAGATGACAGAAACGATGCCTTCCTTGCGGCGGGCACGGAGATAGCGCAGCGCAAGCTTCCACTCGAAGTTGGCAAAGGGGCGGGTATCGGGGAGGGATTGTGTCATGCTTTAATCCAAAGGTCCCCATCGCCCTTCGGGCACTTCCCCAACAAGTTGGGGAAGGACTCGCAGCATGCGCTCCCCCAACTTGTTGGGGGAGTACGGCGAAGCCGGGAGGGGGTGTTTCCGCAAGCGATATCCATCAAGCGGTCATATGCTCCACAACCTGATCCAGCGCCACATTCTCACGCGCACCCGTTTTCCGGTTTTTCACTTCCGCAATGCCTTCTTTCAATCCGCGCGGACCAACGATGACCTGCCAGGGCAGCCCGATCAAATCCATTGCAGCGAACTTCGCCCCCCCTGCGGCATTACGGTCATCATAGAGCACGTCCTTGCCCTTTGATGTCAGGCCTTTGTAGATCTTTTCGCAAGCAGCATCGGCTTCCGCATCGCCTGTCTTTAAGTTTATCAACCCAATGTCAAACGGTGACACCGACTCAGGCCAGATGATGCCCGCAGTGTCATGTGATGCCTCGATGATACCTGCAACCAGCCGAGAGACACCAATGCCGTAGGAGCCTGATTGCAATGTTACCTTCTTGCCATCGGCACCTTGTACCACGCAGCCCAGAGGCTCTGAATATTTCGTACCGAAGAAAAAGATGTGGCCAACTTCGATACCGCGTCCGCTCATTCGTTTTGCTTCAGGCACGCGGCTTTCAAATTCGGCTTGATCGTGTTTTTCGTCCGTCGCTGCATATCTAGTTGTGTAGTCTGACACCAGCTTTGCCACGGCTTCCACATTGTCAAAATCAATCTCGACGGATGACCAATCCATGTCGTGCAGCGTACCATCAAAAAACACGCCACTCTCGCCCGTATCGGCCAGCACCAAAAACTCGTGGCTGGCGTCACCACCAATGGGTCCCGTATCCGCCCGCATCGGAACAGCCTTTATGCCCATTCGCGCGAAGGTTTTGAGGTAACTCACAAACATCTTGTTATAGGCATGCATGCCCGCTTCAAGCGTAAGATCAAACGAATAAGCGTCCTTCATCAGGAACTCGCGTCCCCGCATGACGCCGAAACGGGGGCGCACTTCGTCACGGAATTTCCATTGGATATGATAGAGGTTCCGCGGCACATCCTTGTAGCTCTGCACGCCCTGCCGAAAAATGTCGGTGATCATTTCCTCGTTTGTAGGACCATATAGCATGTCACGGTCATGGCGGTCCTTGACGCGGAGCATTTCCTTGCCATAGGCATCATAACGGCCGGACTTTTTCCACAGGTCAGCCGATTGCAGTGTCGGCATCAAAACTTCAATGGCCCCTGCCCGGTTCTGTTCCTCCCGCACGATCTGTTCG
>JANMEM010000569.1:0-7579 GCA_031376985.1 Hyphomicrobiales bacterium | reverse complement strand
TGGCGGCGAAGTCGAGATATTTCCGCCAGATATAGGGTTGCAGGGTTTTAAGGAATTCTTCGTCCGTTTGACGCAAAAACTTGTGGCCCTGCTGCAGGAGCAGACAGCCGATGGCTATGTGTTCCGCACCGACTTGCGCTTGCGCCCGGACCCTCGCGCCACACAAATTGCCATTTCCATTCAATCGGCTGAACAGTATTATTTGAGCCTTGGCCAGAACTGGGAACGTGCAGCTTACATCAAGGCTCGCCCGATTGCGGGTGATATTGCGCTGGGTGAAGAATTCCTTAAAACCCTGCAACCCTATATCTGGCGGAAATATCTCGACTTCGCCGCCATCACCGATATCCAGTCGCTCATCCGTCAAATCCATGCCGTGAAGGGCCATGGCGAGATTGCCGTTGAAGGCCACAACCTGAAACTCGGTCGTGGCGGCATTCGCGAGATTGAGTTTTTCGTGCAAACCCAACAGTTGATTGCAGGTGGGCGAAACCCGGCCCTGCGAGGCCGTCGCACGCTCGATATGCTGGACGCACTGGCGGAAGCCAAATGGATCACGCCAAATGCTTCAGCAGATTTGAAAGCGGCTTATATTGTGCTGCGGACATGGGAACATCGGGCCCAGATGCAGCGTGATGAACAGACCCATGCCGTGCCGACGGGCGATGCCTTTGCAATATACGCGCAATTCTGTGGTGACGCTGACCCTGCGGTTTTTCATGAGAAGGTTCGACAAACCCTTGAAATGGTCCGTGCCCATTCATCACGATTGTTCGAACAATCGGCCACTCTGGGTGGCGATGCAGGTGCGCTGGTTTTCACGGGTGGCGAAGACGATCCTGAAACCATCGACACGCTGAAGCGCATGGGCTTTGCCCAGGCCTCGGAAGTCTCTGCCACCATTCGCGGCTGGCACTTTGGCCGTTATGCGGCAACCCGTGACCGACGTGCGAGAGAGGCGCTCACGGAACTGATGCCGAAACTGCTCACCGCCCTGTCGCGCTCCGGTGATGCAGACCGTACATTTCTGGATTTTGACAGTTTCCTGAAAGGTCTGCCGGCAGGTGTTCAACTGTTTGCCATGTTGAAAACCAATCCGGGCCTGCTGGATTTGTTGGCACAGATTCTTGGAACCGCCCCGCGCCTGTCCCACGGCCTCAGTCGGCAGCCGCGTATTCTGGAAGCGGTGCTTGATCCTTCATTCTTTGGCCCCTTGCCAAGTATCGAAGCCTTGTCCCATTCCGCCCAAGCGCTCGTGCCAGAAGGCTTGGCTTTGGACGAGGTTATGGACCGTATGCGGGTGTTTGGACGGGAACAGAAATTCCGCGTCGGTGTGCGTGTGCTTTCGGAAACTGTTTCGGCAGAGGAGGCAGGGCAGGGCTTCACGCAAATCGCGGATACGATCCTGCAAACTCTGCTGGCATCGGTGCGCCAAGATATTGAACGCCAGCACGGCACAATCGAAAATGGCCGCGTCGCTGTCATCGCCATGGGTAAACTCGGTGGCCGTGAAATGACGGCGGGCTCCGATCTCGACCTGATTGTGGTCTATGACCATGCTGAACATTGCACCGGCTCCACAGGTCCGCGTGTCGTTGCACCCGCGCCGTATTTCACCAAACTTACGCAGCGCCTGATCACAGCCATTTCGGCGCCCACCTCAGAGGGTGAACTCTACGAAGTGGATATGCGGCTCCGCCCTTCCGGCAGCAAAGGCCCCGTGGCCACCAGTCTCGCCAGTTTCAAGGTCTATCAGGCTGACAGCGCTTGGACGTGGGAGAAGTTGGCGCTGACAAGAGCGCGACCCGTAGCTGGTGATGCTTCCCTGTGTGACGAACTGGAAACCGCCAAAAGACAGGTACTGGCCCTGCAACGTGACGAGATGACAACAAGGAAAGATGTGGTCTCCATGCGCGGCCTCATGCTGCGTGAGCACAAGCCAACATCGCCTTGGGACATCAAGCGCATGCGCGGTGGTTTGGTTGAGGCTGAATTCATCGCCCAATTCCTGCAATTGATCCACGCACGCAATCACCCGGCCATTCTCGACACCAATACCTCATTGGCTTTTGGCAAATTGCGGCAAGCAGGTGTGCTGGATGGCAAACTGGCCAGCGAGTTGATTGACGCGACGCGGCTTTATCACCGCTTGACGCAACTGTTGCGGCTCTGCCTTGATATAAATTTTGATCCCGCGACTGCCTTGGCGGGACTGAACCGCGCCGTGGCCCAAGCCGCCCAAACGCCGGATGTGCGGGCGGCGGAAGATCTGCTGCGCCAGACCCAAACCCGCATTGCCCGGCTTTTTGACCAGCTTGTGGGGCAGCCCGAAAATATTTGAAATTCCCGCGACGGAATTCCCATTCTGTTCCGTCTTAAGGGGCAGAAGCGCGCTTCCGAAACCGCAATTTTGGAGGAAACCAAATGAAACTTGCAATTATTGGGGCCGTGGCCCTGTCAATGACGGCTGGCATGGCGCTGGCAAATGAACCCTATCTGCCCCGCAATGAAAAGGCGCTGCAACGGCTTGATGCCAACAAGGATGGTCGCATCAACCGTGACGAAATCATGCCGCGCATGGCCAAGCGCTTCACGATCATAGACACCAATGGCGACAAGGTGGTGACCTTTGCTGAGATTGACGCCATGCTGCAAAAACGCATCGCTGCCCGCCGCACCAAAATGCTCGAACTGATGGATGCCAACAAGGATGGCAGCATTACGGAAGCAGAATTCAACCGCGTGGCTGACTCCATGTTTGACAAGGCCGATACAGACCATAATGGTGGTGTCGATCTGGCGGAACTCAAAGGCTTCAAGCGCGGCGAATGGCGGAAAGCTTTTTTGGGACAGCCGGCAAAGTGAGAAAAGGACAGGGCTGAATTTGTCAGCAGACGTTACAGCGATGGCACTGGCGGGTCTGCATCATGACAGTGATGCGGACTTGTTGCGTGCGGCTGCGCGACGTGACGCCAAGGCCTTCGGCAGCCTGGTCGTCAAATATCACGCGCTGGTTTATCGTGTGGTGTGGCGGATGACCAATGGCAGTGCCGAAGCCGAAGACATTGCGCAGGAAGCCTTCCTGAAGCTGTGGAACAATCCGGCGCAGGTGCGCGAAGCTGCGGCGCTAAAAGGCTGGCTGATGCGGGTTGCCCATAACCTCGCCATGGACTGGTTTCGCCGGAAGCCCGACCGCGACATTGATACAGTGGACGAGGTGAGCGACGACCGCCCCAATGCCGAAGACCGCATGAACAGCGATTGGGTGAGCAGGCGTATCGCCAAGGCGGTGTCAGATTTGCCTGAGCGTCAAAAACAGGCGCTTACGCTGGCGCATTTCGAGCAGCTTCCGCAGGCCGAAGCCGCCGCGATCATGGAACTGAGTGTTGATGCATTTGAATCATTACTGGCGCGGGCCCGCCGCGCCTTGAAAGACCAATTGACCGCAGACAAGCAAGACTTGCTGTCTGCATTGACGGAAAAGGAATGACAGTCATGGACAAAAAACTCATGTCTGACGCACAACTGGACTCGCTTTTGAGTAAGACGAAGCAACCACCGCTGCCGCGTGGCTTTGCTGATCGTTTGCAGGCGAAACTGGAGCAGCCAGCGCCCAACAACGTCATCGCTTTTCCACAAAAGAAATCCCAACCCGCACCCTCCCGGCGAATTTGGCTGAGCGCCATTCCGCTGGCGGCCTCTCTGGCCATTGGCATCTATCTGGGCGCACAGGGAACACTGGCAGACAGCATCGCGACTCTGGATTCGTCGCTGGTATCGGACGCCACGGATTCCGTGTTCAATATCGGTATCGAAGACACGGAATCTTTCCTCAATGGTGAACTCTCATGAGTGATGTGACGCAAAACAAACAACGCTTTGGCTGGATTCCGCAACTCCGTTCTCGCTGGTGGGCCGCACTTCTGGGCGTGTCATTGATGCTTAATCTGTTGGTCGGTGGCATCTTCGCAGGTGCCATGTTCGGTGAGGGTCGAGCCGAACGTCTGGCAGGGGCCAGTTATGTGCAACTCATTCCGCGCAAATTCTTTCGTGATATATCCAAGGACCGCCGTGACGCGTTGATGCAAATCGTCCGGGACAATCGCGATGACTTGCGTAATCTGCGTGATGCATCGGACAATACCAGCCTGAAATTGGCGGATGCTCTGGAGAAGGAAAACTTCAACATTGATGACGTGCGCCAAACCGTGACAGCCTTCTCAACCGGCACCGAAAGCCTGGCGGCCCGTGGCGGTGAAGTGGTGGTGAAAATTGTCAGCCAGTTGAACGCCGAAGAAAGAAAACTTCTTGCAAGCGCAATCCGCGACAGGGATGCCCGCGGCAAGCGGAAGAAGCGGGATTAACCCGCCAATGGCAAGGAAACCGTCACCGTCGTACCCTCGTTGATGACGCTCGAAATTGTCAGTTCCCCGCCGTGCAATTCCACCAGTGACCGGGATATTGCAAGGCCCAGACCCGAACCGCCCTTGCTCTTGGTGAACTGGTTTTCAACCTGTTCAAACGGGCGCCCAAGTTTTTCAATGTCACGTTTCGGAATGCCGATGCCCGTGTCGACAATCGAAAACTGCAATGCTTTATACGTCACCGTTGACGTGATGCTCACCTTGCCGCCTTCGGGTGTAAACTTCACAGCGTTTGACAGGAGGTTGATCAACACCTGTTTCACCGCGCGTTTGTCAGCCCGAAGTGTCACATCCGTATCGCAGTCGGCTGAAAGTTGAACGCGCGATTCATTCGCGCGCGATCCCACCAGTCGCAACACGTCATCCACAACCGCGCTGAAAGCAAAAGTCTCAAGTTCAAGGTCTGTACGGCCGGCCTCGATTTTTGACATGTCAAGAATATCGTTGATGACATCAAGAAGGAACTGCCCGCTTTTGCGGATATCGACAACATATTCCGCATATTTCGCCGAACCCAAAGCGCCAAACATTTGTGCGGTCATGATCTCGCTGAAACCGATGATGGCGTTCAACGGGGTGCGCAATTCATGGCTCATATTGGCGAGGAATTCGGACTTCGAACGGTTTGCAGATTCAGCGCGGGTTTTTTCGCTGGCATATTTGTCGGCCAGCTCTGCAAGTCGTTGCGATTGTTCCTCGGCGCTCTGGCGCTCACGTTGCAAATCCCGAACTGTCACCATCAAGGTCTTTTCGGAATTGAGCAATTTCTCTTCCTGCTTTTTCAGTGCCGAAATATCTGTGCCCACAGAGACAAATCCACCGTCCTTGGTGCGCCGTTCATTGATCTGCAGCCAGCGACCATCTGCCAGTTGCACTTCAACAGAACGGGCACCGGAACGATCATTGATTTCACCCGGTACATATTGTTTGACCAATGGTTCTTTCGCTGAACTTGCCACCAGATGATAGGGCGTTCCCGGAACACAGGCGGATGCCGGCAGCGAATGGAATTGCTGATACTTGCTGTTGCAAATCACAAGCTGACTTTCGGTGTCCCACAACACAAACGCTTCGGAAATATTTTCAATCGCGTCCTTCAGGCGCACCTCTGCAGCTTCATTCATTTTATCGAGCTGCTTTTGCCTTGAAATATCAAACACGATTCCAACGAGGTGAGGCTCTGTATTCTTGTCGCCCGGCGCCAAAGCCGCCCGCGCCCTGAGCCACACCCACGTTCCATTTTCGTGACGCATGCGAAATTCGTGGTCGAAGACCTTGGCACGGCCCGTGAGCAAATCCTCTGCAAGATCATCTAGCTTTGCGTCTTCGGGGTGTATGCGTTTTGATACGTCGCCAAAACTCAGGCGTTGCCCATCTGCTTCAAGCCCCAGAATTTCATACATCGAAGCGGACCAGAAAAACCGCCCCTCCGCCAAATTCCAATCCCACAATCCACATTGCCCGCCATCAAGCGCACGTTCCAGTCGCGTGGTGGCAAGTCCAAGCGCATCATCTGCTTCGTTGGCTTTTGCAGCCTGCCAATAGAAGGCTGCCGATTGTAGCGACAGAATAAGGAAGGTGACGCCAAACAAAACAGCAAGCTGTGTCACGCCATCTTGCCAATCGCTCAAAATATTGTCCTGCGGATGAAACGCAATCAGGTTGCCGGGCATCACGCCCAAACTCCGCGTTACGACAAAGGCAATATTGCCATCGCCCATTGTCACGGGTTTCAATGTACCGGAGTCAATTTCACTGGCGATAAAGGAGGAGGCACCCAACACGTCAGCTGCATTGCGCCCCACAAGTTTATTGTCGTCTGGTACTGCAGCAGTAATTTTTCCGTCTGAGTCCACGACCAGAAAGCGCCGTCCGTCTTTCTGGGCGTTGGCTGAAAGTGCTTTTGCAAGTTCGGCCGTGCTGAACATTGCGAGGGTGCGATTTTCGGAAGCCCCAATCTGCGCCTCTTGGCGCAAGCGCTGGGCCGTCAGGTCCGCTTGCAACAGCGTCAAGGCAGCACCATCCGTCATTTGCCGGTCACGGCTTTCAAGCAATTGGGATGCGATGGCGGCGGCCAGTGTGACCAGAAAAAGCACTGTCATCACCGTGACCAACCGGCGGAGAGCCGTTTCGCTGACCTTGAAGCCTCCATGGCCTGGAAAAGGCACTGGCAGGCGCAATGCGCGCTCTTTCAAGAACAGTTCCCTGATGTGGGCTTTCTGCAACGTTACGGGTCCGATACGAAAATATGTTCAGCGTCCGGAACCGGGACTGGCACACCGCGATTACAAACGGGTTCCGACGCAAGAGGGATCACGATTACCGCCTGCGAATCTGATTTGCCAACCCCTGAATGAGATGTTGATTCGATTTATGAGTCAGATCACGCCAATGTTCTTGAAATGATCTCATAAACATCATTCGAAAGACCCTTTGTGCCGAGAATACGATGCATTTCCTTGGCCGCATGTGTCCTGCATTCAACCTCATATTGTTTCCAGCTGCGAAAACCTGTGGCCATGCGTGATGCCACTTGCGGGTTGATGCTGTTCAGCGTGATGATCACATCGGCCAACAACCTGTAGCCACTTCCGTCTCTGGCGTGAAAGCCAGCAAGATTGCCGCCGGTAAAACCGCCGACCAGCGCATAGACCCGGTTGGGTGTTTTGAAGGTAAAAGCGGAATGTTTCGTAAGCGTTTCAATTCGTGCGGCTGCCGCTGTTGACGGTTTTGCTGCTGTCAGCATGAACCACTTGTCCACCAACAGATGATCATCAGCATGGCGATCATAGAACGTCTCTAGCATCTGGTCTATTCGTGTATCGTCAACATGCAACACCGAGGCAAGCACACCGGCTTCAATGGTCATGTTGCGTGCCGCATCAAAATCAGCCTGCGCAATGGCGATTGCAGTGGCGGGCTCGGAACAGGAAAGCAGCGCCAGACACGCAAGTCTCAAACTGCGTCGTGCGGTGCTTGCGGTGTCTGGTTGATAGGCACCAGCGTCTTGTGTTTCGTCCAGCATGTGACGCAAGTCTGCTGCCATCCGCGCAGACACGGAATTGAGAATGGTGATACGTGCGTCGTGAACACGCGTTGCATCAACATCTTTGCCAATGGCCGCTGTCATTTCAGCTTCACTCGGCAATTGCAAA
>JANMEM010000555.1:0-1575 GCA_031376985.1 Hyphomicrobiales bacterium | reverse complement strand
ATCCGTGGACTTGACATGCGATTGACCTACACCAAGCCTGTTGCGATTTCAGAAATGACGTTCAACAGCATGTTCGGCACTGGGAAAATCGGTCCGATTCCGTCGCTGTTTGTCTGGTCTCTTGTTGTGGTGATCATTGCTCACATTGTATTGCGTTATACGACCTTTGGACGGCAGGTTCTCGCAACGGGTGGCAACCCGGTGGCGGCACGTTATTCCGGTGTTCCAGTCGAGCGCATCAAGACGTATTGTTTTCTGCTGAGTGGCGCTTCTGGCGCCTTGGCTGGGCTGCTCTATTCCGGCATGATGCAGACGGCACGTTACACATTTGGCACGGGTGCCGAACTGGCGGCCATTGCGGCGGTCATTCTCGGCGGCACAAGTCTGTTTGGTGGCAAGGCCACCGTCATTGGTACGTTTGTCGGAGCATTATTGATTGGAACCATCAACAATGGCTTGATTATCATGGGGTTGGATGTGAGTGAACAGATGATGATTTCAGGTGGCTTGATTATTCTGGCAGTCGCCTTTGGACGTCGACCTACAAAAACATGATGAGAAGGCTTTATCGATGAAACAGGAGAAGTCACATTATTCCGTTTTGATCATCGGTGCGGGCATCAATGGTTGCGGCACATTTCGTGATCTTTGTCTACAGGGCGTCGATTGCCTGCTGATCGACCGTGTCGATGTGTGCAGTGGTGCAAGTGCTGCCCCGTCACGGCTTATTCACGGCGGCATCAAATATCTGGAGACCAACGAATTCCGGCTGGTGCGTGAGTCAGCCATGGAGCGAAACCGCCTGCTGAACAATGCGCCGCATTATGTGAAGGCGCTGGAAGTTGTGTTTCCAGCGAAGTCTTGGTTTGCCGGCCTGCAAGACGCCATACTGGGCTATCTTGGCTTCAAGGCGCGCATCAAGGAACGGGGTGCACTGCTCATCGAAATTGGCCTGCAAATCTACGATGCCTATAATCGCAAGGTAAAAGCCCTTCCGGATCATCGTTTTTTCAGCAGAGGGAAATTGCGTGCAGAGTTCCCTGCTGTGACGAAAGAGGCAGTGGCAGCCGGGCTCTATTACGAAGGCCGCGTGACACATGCTGAGCGTTTGGGTCTGGAACTCGTGCTCGACGGTCTTGCCGCCCAACCTCGAAGCACATTGCGCACCTATACCGAGGTTGCTGCAAAGCCAAAGCAAGGCAAGTTTACGCTGAAGGATCTTGTAACCGGTGATATGCAAGATGTATCGGCCGATGTTGTCATCAATGCCAGTGGTGCTTGGATCGACAAGGTTAATGACAACCTTGGGATTACATCCGGTTACATGGGTGGTTCGCGGGGCGGCCATCTCATCGTGAAACATGAAGGCTTGTTGCAGGCAACGCGTGGACGCATGATGTATTTTGGCTGCGAGGATGGACGCTTCAACCTGCTCTATCCTTTTTTTGGTAATGTGCTGGTGGGCTCAACCGACCTTGCCCAGCAGGACCCGGACCTTGCCCATTGCAGTGCTGAGGAAACAGATTACCTCTTGGCCGTCGTCAGCGAGATCTTCCCTGAGATCAAACTGACTCG
>JANMEM010000195.1:0-1931 GCA_031376985.1 Hyphomicrobiales bacterium | reverse complement strand
GTGCCACCCGTGCCGATCATTGCCACAGCCTTGCCTGCTGCCATGGCGCGCCACAAGGCATCACCCTTGTCCAACGCCACAACGAACTGTGCCTTGTAGTGAGAGGCCTTGTCATTTGTGGGTTTCAACGCAACATCCTTTACGATATTTTTGTCATGGGCCTTGAAAGTGAATCGATAACCATCCCTGGTTTTGACCAGCGAACTCGGCGCACCGTCCATGGTGAAAAACGTCCTGTCATCCTCCAGTCCCAGAGGCAACATCATGCGAACCTGGCGCGAGCCCTTGCTGCATACCAGATGGGTCAGGATATACTCATCAGCAATCAACGTTCCATCCACGCCGATTTTCTCGTCATAGACAGCGCCACCCTTGATGGGTGAAACCTTTTCAGAATAATCTTCCTGTTCCTGTGCGGCACACGCAGAAACAAGCGACAGGAAGAACATGGCAGCCACACAGAATTTCATGGTTTGAACTCCGGAAAGTGAATACAGAAGATATGCCCGGTTGGCGATGAACACAGGATGAAGCACCCCGTGACAAGTCCACCGGCGCGCCTTCCGCAGCGTCGTCTTCATGATCGGCTCAAGACTGTTGCTGCGGCGACGGAAGCGGTAACCCAATTCCGGAGTATCTCAAAAACTAGCAGAACGACCGCGCGGTGTCAAGCATTTTTTTCCTTTTCTATACTAAAACTATTTTATTCAAAGAATTCAATCATAGAAAGACAGTATCAATACAAACCTTCCCAGCACGGATCAATTCTCTTCCTTCTTCAAGTCCGCAATTAAGGCTTCCTGCGGAATATCGACCTTGCCGAATTGCGGCATCTTTTTCTTGCCTTCCTTCTGCTTGTCCAGAAGTTTGCGTTTGCGGGAAATGTCGCCGCCGTAGCACTTGGCGGTCACGTCCTTGCGCATCGCTGACAAAGTTTCGCGCGCCACGACTTTGCCACCAATGGACGCCTGAATGGGAATCTTGAACATGTGGCGAGGGATCAAGTCTTTTAGCTTTTCGCACATCACACGGCCACGTTGTTCAGCCCTTGTGCGGTGAACGACCATGGAAAGCGCATCGACGGCTTCTTCATTGACCAGAATCGTCAGCTTTACCAGATCCGCCTGGATGTATTCCGTCATCTTGTAGTCGAAGGAGGCATAGCCCTTCGACACGGATTTCAGTCGGTCATAGAAATCGAATACCACTTCGTTGAGGGGCAGATCATAGACCACCATGGCGCGGGAACCTGCATAAGTCAGCTGTTTCTGCCGGCCACGACGGTCTTCGCACAGTTTCAACACTGAACCCAAGTAATCATCAGGCACAAAAATCGTGGCTTCGATCCACGGCTCATCCATGGTCAGAATTTGCGAGACATCTGGCATGTCCGCCGGATTGTGCATGTCAATCTGTGTGCCGTCACGCAGGTTGATCTTGTAGATAACGCTCGGTGCAGTCGTGATGATTTCAACATTGAATTCCCGTTCAATCCGTTCACGGATGATTTCGAGATGCAACAGTCCCAGAAAACCGCAACGGAAGCCAAAGCCAAGTGCCGCTGATGTTTCCATTTCATAGGTGAAAGACGCATCGTTCAAGCGCAACTTTCCCATGGCCTCGCGCAGGTCTTCAAACTCCGACGCATCAACTGGAAAGAAGCCCGCGAACACCACAGACTGCGCTTCCTTGAAGTCCGGCAAAGCTTTCGCTGTTGGATTGCGATCATCGGTGATGGTGTCGCCAACGCGCGTGTCGGCCACTTCCTTGATGGCACCGGTGAAGAAGCCGATTTCACCCGGCCCCAATTCATCAACGACAACTTTCTTGGGCCGTGACACACCAACGCGCTCGATGTTGTAAACACCACCAGAGCCCATCATCTTGACCCGCATGCCCTTCTTCAGCACGCCGTCAATAATACGAACGAG
>JANMEM010000353.1:0-2021 GCA_031376985.1 Hyphomicrobiales bacterium | reverse complement strand
CCGCCCTTGAGCCCGAACGTGAATACGGCACCCGCACCCTTTGGAGCGTATTTCTGTTGAAGCGCGTGATGCTTGTCTCCCGGCAAACCGGCATAATTTACCCAAGCCACCTTCGGGTGCTTTGACAACCAATTTGCCACTTCCAGCGTGTTGTCGCAGTGCTTGCGCATGCGCAGCGCCAAAGTTTCCATGCCTGTTAAAATCAGGAATGAATTAAGTGGCGCAATCGATGGTCCAAGGTCACGCAGGCCCAACACGCGGCAGGCTATCGCAAAGGCAATGCCGCCAAATGTTTCGTGTATTTTGAGGCCGTGATAGCTTTCGTTCGGTTCCGACAAGAGCGGATATCGACCAGAGGCCGACCAGTCAAAATTGCCGCCATCCACAATGACGCCACCCATGGAATTACCATGGCCACCCATGAATTTGGTGAGCGAATGCAAAACGATATTGGCACCATGTTTGAATGGGTTGCACAGGTAAGGTGTTGCCAGCGTATTGTCGACGATCAAAGGAATACCAGCCTTCTTGGCAATTTTCGCAATGGCTTCAATGTCAGTAATGCGGCCACCGGGATTGCAAATCGACTCGATGAAAATGGCTTTCGTCTTGGGCGTAATTGCCTTCTCAAAACTAGAAATGTCCTCTGAATCCGCCCAGACAACATTCCAGCCAAAAGATTTGAATGAATGATTGAACTGGTTGATGGAGCCGCCATAAAGCTGCCGTCCGGCAACGAATTCATCACCGGGCTGCATCATGGTGTGGAAGGTCAACAATTGTGCTGCGTGGCCAGAGGCAACTGCCAAAGCTGCTGTTCCGCCTTCAAGCGCTGCAACCTTTGCTTCCAATACCGACTGTGTCGGGTTCATGATACGCGTGTAAATGTTGCCAAACGCCCGTAATGCAAAGAGATCAGATGCATGTTGCACATCGTTGAAAACGAATGCAGTCGTTTGGTAAATCGGTGTGACGCGGGCACCCGTCGCCGGGTCGGGTGCTGCACCTGCGTGGATGGCAAGTGTTTCAAATCCTGGTGTATCGCTCATTTAGTCCTCCTGTTTGAACGCACGCTATACGGCCTACGCCCTTTCGGCAATCACATGGGGCGCATACGTGACAGCAATCCGTCCTTGTCCCAAAATTGGTGCTTCAGCGCCGCGACGATGTGCAAGATCACCAGTATCTTCGCAATGTTTCCCAGCACTTCATGGGCACTCATGGTCCAATCGCCAAGATTGGGCATGAAGGCGAGCGAAAACAGATTGAAAAACACCACCTGGTCCACATCGGTGCGAGTTGCGCCATAGGGAATGAGTGCTAGCAACCCAAACACAGGTATTGCGATCATCAAAGCGTAAAGCCCAAAATGCGTGACATGGGCCAAAACAGCTTCCCAACGCCGCGTGGACTGGGGCAGGGCAGGTGGCTTGTGGCCGATACGCCAAAGCAGACGCGCGACGGCGAGCAACAGGATAACAACGCCCCATGATGCGTGTGCCGTAGGTTGCCAGCCGCCCAGTGACCCGCCGCGCGGAACCCGGATCAAGTCCTCGCCAAAAAACAACATGAAGATCATGACGATGGCAACGATCCAGTGAAGCCAGATTGCGGTTTTGGTATAGCGTGTAACGGTCGTGTTCATAGCGGTGCACTCCGATTGTTTACTCGATACGTTTGAGGATTAATTTTTCGTCGTGCCCAACCCCAGACTTTGCAACCGGCCATTCTCATGCAAGTTTTGACGCTTTGACGAGATGACCCCGGAATTGCCGCCCACCCAAGCCCATTCGCCGGAAAGTTTGCCGTATTCCATTTTAGGGCACCGATCCATTACCACGCGAAGGCCTGCATGTTCGGCTTTTGCAGCAGCTTCATCGTTGCGCACCGAAAGCTGCATCCAGATAACTTTTGGTTTTTCAGGGAGAGCCAAGGCATCGTCGGTGACCGCCAAAGCAGCTTCTGAATTGCGGAAAACATCTACCATATCAATGCTTACGGGAATATCTGCAAGTGAGGCA
>JANMEM010000524.1:0-9811 GCA_031376985.1 Hyphomicrobiales bacterium | reverse complement strand
CGTGTCAAAGGCGCTTGAAGCCCCTCTCCGTCAGATCGTAGAAAACGCTGGCGTCGAAGGCTCCATCGTTGTTGGCAAGTTGCTGGAAAAGACCGGCAACTACGGCTTCAACGCGGCAACGGAAGAATACGTTGACATGGTCGCAGCCGGCATCATCGACCCGACGAAAGTCGTGCGTGTAGCCCTGATGGACGCAGCCTCGGTTGCATCCCTCCTGATCACCACCGAAGCGATGATCGCCGAAAAACCAAAAGCTCCAGCCGGCGGTGGCGGCATGGGCGGCGGCGGCGGTATGGGCGGCGGCGGCATGGGCGGAATGGATTTCTAAAGTCTAACAAAGCCCGATCTTCCCCCTCATCCTGAGGTGCCCGCCCCTTGGCGGGCCTCGAAGGACCGGGAGGGGCAGGGGTGGGTGCCAACCACACATACACACATTAAGCCCCGGAGCGATCCGGGGTTTTTTGATTCAACACGGCCCTTGACAAATCATCCGCCCAACTACGATTGAAAAGACCGACACTACGTCGGAGGGCATCATGAGCAAACGACTCGAAGACATGCGCAAAAATCCGCGCGGGAATTGGAAAATTTCCGATGTGGAAGCATTGTGCAAGGAGTTCGGCGTGTTCTGCCAACCTCCACGTGGTGGCGGTTCACACTACAAGATTGCCCATCCAATGCTGGCCGACAAACCGTCAATCCCCTTTCGGCGGCCCATTAACCCACCTACATCCGGGACTTGGTAGATTTCATCGATCGCGTTATACTGCTCCTATGAAAAAACTTGAGTATGCCGTTATCGTAGAACCGCTCTCGGAAGAAGACGGTGGTGGATTCATTGCTATTGTCCCTGATCTTCCAGGCTGCAAGAGCGATGGAGAAACTCCGGCGGAAGCTATCGTCAATGTTGAAGACGCCATTAGTGTCTGGATCGAAGCCGCAGGCGATATGGGTCACAGCGTCCCCGCGCCATCGCGCCGCTTTGCATTGTCAGCGTAAAATACGGAGACAACAGGCAGCGGACCTTCTTTCTATTGATGAGGAATAACCTCATGTTCGACCCCGCACATCCCGGCGAAATCCTGAAAGAAGACGTGCTGGCCGAAGCAAGCCTGAGTGTAGCCAAAGCCGCTGAAATGCTCGGCGTCGGCCGC
This sequence comes from Hyphomicrobiales bacterium, assembly GCA_031376985.1. Taxonomy (GTDB): domain Bacteria; phylum Pseudomonadota; class Alphaproteobacteria; order Rhizobiales; family Aestuariivirgaceae; genus Aestuariivirga. The sequence goes on along the minus strand of JANMEM010000524.1, from coordinate 8,657 downwards.
CCCGCTTTGAGTGCAGTCCTGAACGGCCGCGCCAGCCTCTCACCGGAAATGGCACTAAGATTTGAAAAAGCCTTCGGCACCTCCATGGACCTGATGCTGAAAATGCAACTGCAACACGACATCGCCAAGACGCGGAAACTGGCGAAAGGGATCAAGGTGCAGAGGTGGAAGCGGGCAGCGTGAGGGTGGAGTTTTATGCACTGTCACCGTAGTTGCCGCACTGTCACGGAAGTTGCATGCACTGTCGCCGTAGTTGACAGTCCATCCAATATGTAGACGCCATAATGTCTTTGATGACTTCGCAGAACACGATGGGTTTGCCTTGCGTGTCACGCCCAGTTCTCGCGCTACAGGCAACACTTTTTTCACCGAACTCAACACATTGTGTGGCCTTCGCCGTGAAAGCTGTCGGACAATGCCCACCCTTCAATCTGCCACTTCTCTTCTGCACAGGTCTTGCTCCCAAGGCTACCTGAAACTGAAATTGTCGTGTCTCATTCAAAGCGTGAAGTCTAGCATCGCAATTCCGAAATTCTTTTTGGCAAGTACTTGAACTGTTCATATGCATGCAAGTATTCTCATATAGAACTGGTTCAATGCTTTGGTCTTTGCAGAACCTGCGGTTTGTGGCTGCCCTATTGGTGGTGTATGTCCACTCGTCCAAAACCGCGTTCATTGTAACAGGATCCCACGGTGTGTTGCCGCAGGAATTCCAGCTCGCAGGCCGAGCTGGCGTCGACATCTTCTTCGTGCTTTCTGGGGTCATCATCGCACGCACATCGGCAGGTCTGCACTGGAAGGAATTTGTCTGGCGGCGTCTCCGCCGGATTGTACCCTTGTATTATATTGTCTGTGCGTTTGCGCTTTTGATGGCACTTCTAAACGGCACACATTTTGGCTGGAGGGGACTTCTGGCCAGCTTTTTTTTGTGGCCCGCAACCGATATCATGACAGAACCGCTTGTGAAGGTGGCATGGACGCTGACTTTCGAAACCCTGTTCTATGCGGCGACGGCGCTCACTCTGATTGATCGCCGATGGTTTCCCGTGTCTGTTGCAATTTTCATTATTTCGGTTTTTCTACGACCGCTCAGCCCCGTTTTCCAGATATTGGGAAATCCACTGATCATTGAATTTCTATTCGGTGTCGCGCTTGCACACGCATCAGCATCTAAAATTGCTGTATGGGGCTTGCCGATAGGGGCCATTGTGATTGCCTCGGCAGGTTTTCTCGACATCGCACCGACGGGGGGGACACTTGAATTTCTGCGCGGAGAAGACGGATTCCAGCGCATTTTGGTCTATGGCATTCCTGCCGCTCTGGTGGTTTATGGAACCATGCAGCTGCAAGCAAGGCAAAGTTTTTGGACACAGCAGGGCGACGCATCTTACGCACTCTACCTTACCCATCCGATGCTGGTGGCATTCCTGTGGTCCTTGTGGGAGAAATTCCCGGCTCAGCCCGACGTCATCATCATCGTAGATGTCTTTGTTGCGAGTTTGTTCGCCTGGCGCTTCCACGTTCGGTTTGAAAAACCGCTCCTTGATGCTTTAAAATCCTAAATGGACGCTTCCCGTTGGTACCCTCATTACCCAATCGCTATATTCAAACCCCGCGCCAGAGTCTGAGCGGCCCGCCTGAGTGTGCTGAGTGTCACCGACGTGTTCTCCGTATCAAGCAAGCGGTCCAACTGGCGGCGTTCGGTTTTCCTGGGCGTTGGCCATTACAGTTTTGGTGATGCCTTGGGCCTTCATGCCCTCGGTGATTTGCCATGCCAGCATTCAGGTGATGGCCACGTCTTCGGACTCGGCAAGCCTGCCTTGCCCTGCAAGGACGTCGTCAAAACTTGTCCGCGCTGACGCGGCCCACTACCCCACCTTCCTCCCCACGTGTTTCCGCAACACCGCGTTGATCTCAGTCTGATACCCCGCACCCTGCCGCTTGAACCAGTCCACCACATCCGCGTCCAGCCGCAGCGTCAGTTGCTGTTTGACGGGTTTGTAGAACACGCCGCGCTTTGCGTCTTTCCAGTCGAGCTGTTCGGGCGCGTCGGAGAAGTCGATATCCTCATCTTTGATATCCGCAATCTTGGCCAGCATTTTCCGCTGCTGCGGGGTCAATTGTTCAGAAGTCACCTTGCTCATAGGATTTCCTTTCCTGGTGCTATGCTGGCCGCGCACTGATAATGCGGCCCGGACGTGAATCATCCGGTACCGTGTGAACGACAAAGAGAACGTTGTAACCGACTTGGCCAATGGTTTGCCAACGTTCTTCTTCAAATGAATCGCGGTCGATGCGCGATGTTGAAAGGTTATCGCGAAAGACCAACTCAGCCACACCAAAATCAACGCCGTGCTTGGCAAGATTGCTGCGGCTCTTGTTGTCGTCCCAAACCCAATCAGCCATCGCTCATCCTGTAGTTACAATAACGTAGGTACACATTGAGGGAATGTCAAGGTTGCAGCGACGATATCATGATCGCTCGCCATGATCATGCTGGAGTTAGCCCTGGCGAAGGCTGATAGGGAAGGTCCAGTAAGATTGCCGTCATTCCATGCGAACCGTGCCTTTGCCTTGCAAAGGCTAGAGGTGAGACATGGAACCCCGCTTGAGCTGCGACGGTTGAGTTGGGTGCCAAATCGCCCGCGATTGGGCGGGCGTTTGGAATGACGGCTAATGATGGAATCAAATAAATTCCCAAGCCCTAAAAATTCCCCTTGACATTGTTCCTATTATGTTCCATTTGTCATCCACGCTTTCCCAAACGGGGTCCGGTTCATGACGGTGAACCTGGATGGGATGGCTGCGGGCCTATGGGTTCGGGCAAACGTAGCCTGACCTTCAGGTTTGCCGGAACACCCCCGGCCCTTCAAAAAGGCCGGGCCACGCAAGTGGGCGTTTTGTGGACGACTTACGGTTCAGTCCGTTTCGCCCTTAGGGGAGATCGACCTCTGGGTTAAAGTTCGTGTGCGCGTCTCGCAAGAGCCGCCGGGGAACACCAAGGGCAAAGCTGGCGCGTCAGATGATCCGGTAAAAAAACCCGTTTTGCGTGTGGGGAGACCTGACGCATATTTCGCGACTTTAAGCCAGTCGCACCCACGCTGAGGGTCTCCTCACGCGTCCCTTCTTCTCCCTCCACCGGGCTTCCGTGTGAACTCAGGCGAAGCCGTATCCGGATGTCAGCGGAAGTCTCCGCCCAGTTTCATGCTGGGGGCTTGCGGTGTGGCTTCGGGTTTGACGCGGGCTTTGATCTGCCTTGCAAAGCGGGTCATGATGAAAGCGGCAATGTCTTGTGCGGGCACGGGTTTCCCCGTCAGGTAGCCTTGAATATAGTCACAGCGCATGTCCTGAATGATGCTGGCCTGCTCGTCGGTTTCAATGCCTTCGGCAGTGACTTTCAAACCGAGATTGCGACTGAGGCTCATGATGGACGACAGCATGCCGCGCACCCTTGGCTTTTCCGTCATGGCCTGCACGAAGCTGCGGTCAATTTTCAATTTCGAGAAAGGGAATTTCCACAGATAGCTGAGGCTGGAAAAACCGGTGCCGAAATCGTCAAGCACAATCGGGCAGCCCATGTCACGCAGCGCTTCCATTTGTGACAGCACCACCTCGGCGTCGCCCATCATGGTGCTTTCGGTGATTTCAATTTCAAGCCGGTAGGCGGGGAAGCTCGAAAGTTCAAGCGCATTGTGCACATCCGTCATCAGCGTGCCATCAAGGAATTGTTCCGGCGACACATTGACCGCGACCGTCAAATGCTGCGGCCAATGCACCGCCGTGCGGCAGGCTTCCGCCATCACCCAGGCCCCGATCTTGCTGATGAGCCCGGCCTCTTCCGCCACCGGAATGAATTCCACCGGTGACACAAAACCAATGACCGGGTGGTTGAGGCGCAGCAGGGCTTCAAAGCCCGAAAGCTCGCCAGACTGGCTGTTGAAAAACGGCTGGAAATTCAGGCTGAAATACTGGAATTCAAGCGCATCCTGAACAGCCGTCAAAACATCAACCCGCCGTCGCGAGGCCTGGGACAGGGCAGGGTTGAAGAATGCGTAACCGGGGCCGCCGCGTTGCGTCGCTGATTTATAGGCAAGGCCTGCGTTTTGCAAAAGCACTGCAGCGTCGCGTTCACCTTCTGCTGACAGGGCCACGCCAGCCCCAATTTCAATCGAAAGCTTGCGGTCCACCCAATCGATGGGTTCAGACAAGCGGCTGAGATAGGACTTGGCCCGCGTCATGGCTTCCAAGGGGTCGGTGAGCACCGGAATGAACACCGCGAAACTGCGATAGTCCAAGCGGCAACACAAAGTGTTGGTTTCGGCAATGGCATGCAGCCGCGCCGCCAATGCCGACACCAGATAGTCCCCCACATGCCGCCCCAGAGACCCGGTCAAGCGTGGTAAACCCGTAAGTCCAAATTCAATCATCGCGGCCAGCGGCGGATGTTCGCCTGCTGCCTTAAAATGGGCATCAACCCGTGTCATGAAGGCCGACCGATTGAACAGGCCGGTCAACTGGTCCATGGTCAGCAGGCGTTGAACGTCTTCTTCCAACCGCAGCTTTTGTCGGCGAAGTTGGTCAATTTCAACTTTCAAGTCGGTGGACATAGGTTACGCCAATGCAAATCAATTGTCGCAAAGTGTAATGGGCCGGGTGTGAACCAGTCGTAAAGATTAAAGGGCAATTGCGAAGTTAACATGCAAATACTCAGCTTTTTTCGTTTTTCGCGTGTTTGGTTGCAATGCGTGGCGGCAGCTCTTGTCCTGATTGTTTTTTTGCCGGAATTTTCCAATGCCCGTGAAACCTATGTGCAATATGCTGAACGCATTCTGGCAGTGCCGCCTGAAGGTGCTGCCATCCGTCCGGATCTGGAGGCCGCAGTATTGCGCGCCACCAATGCTTATTTGTCTTCAGAGGGGTTGAAACCACTTAAAAAAGCCGACGACATTCTTGTGAAGGCTGCAAGGGCTCAAGCGCTGGATTTACTACTGCAAGGCGGCATGGGACACGTTTCAAGCACCGGGTATAACTTTGAATCGCGGATGCGTGCGGTTCGCCCCGGGCAAATGTTCCTGAGCCCTATGGCAGAGAACGCGGCGAGACTGCGCAATACCGGGTTGTCAGACTCCGCCAAAGCCCAAGCCTTGGTGCAGCAATGGATCAAGTCCCAAGGTCACCGCAAAAACATGCTGAACCGCACCTATGTTTCAATCGGGGTGGGCGTGGTCAGCCGCGGCAAGGATGTTTATGCAGTGCAGATTTTTTCGGGGCCGGAGGTCAAAACCAACATAGGCGGACTGAAAATCCAAAACTGAACGGCCCCGGTGGAATGCCGGAGCCGTTTTTTGTTTTACATCGCAGGGGCAGCCAAAGCGGCCCGCGGCCCCGCCAAAGCCCGCTGTGCCGCGTTTTTCACAGCTTTTTGCAGCTTCTCAAAGGCCCGCACTTCGATCTGGCGAATACGCTCACGCGACACTTCGAATTCCTTGGACAGGTCATCCAATGTAGCCGGATCATCCTGCAGCTTCCGTGCCTCAATGACGCGACGTTCGCGGTCCGTAAGTTTGGTCAAGGCTTCGGTGAGGAAACTGTTACGCATTGACGTTTCTTCGTTCTGTGCCAACACTTCTTCCTGGCTGTCCGAACTGTCAACCAGCCAGTCTTGCCACTCACCTTCACCGTCACCGTCGGCGCGCAGCGTTGCGTTCAATGATGTGTCGCCGCCTAAACGGCGGTTCATCGAAATCACTTCTTCCTCGTTCACGCCGAGTTTCGTTGCGATCATCTTGACGTGTTCCGGCTTCAAATCGCCTTCTTCCAAGGCCTGAATCTGACCCTTCACCTTGCGCAGGTTGAAGAACAACTTCTTCTGATTGGCAGTGGTGCCCATTTTCACCAGTGACCATGAGCGCAATACGAACTCTTGTATTGACGCCTTGATCCACCACATAGCGTAGGTGGCGAGTTTGAAACCCTTGTCGGGTTCAAACTTCTTCACGGCTTGCATAAGGCCGATATTGCCTTCAGATATCACATCTCCCACGGGCAAACCGTAACCACGATATCCCATGGAGATTTTGGCCACCAGACGGAGATGGCTGGTAATCAGCTTGTGGGCAGCTTCCGTGTCGCCATGCTCTTTCCAGCGCTTGCCCAGCATATATTCTTCCTCAGGCGCCAGCATGGGGAACTTGCGGATTTCCTGGAGGTAACGATTGAGACTGCCTTCGCCAGCAGCGATTGCTGGTAATGAAACGGACTTTGCCATTGTATTTCCTTTCCCTCCCCGCTCCAGGGAGGCTCCCGATCCCAGTGATATAGGAAGCGGTCTTGTATTTTAAAGACACAAAAGAAGTTGCAGATTACACAACAAGTGTTACGCCAATTTGTTCCCTGCAGATTGCAGCTTTAATTCATGGTGAAGTTGTGACATCGCCTCAGGCAACGGGGCCTCAAAATGCAGTGGTTTGCCGGTCTTTGGGTGTTCAAAACCGAGTATGGTCGCGTGAAGAGCTTGTCCTTTCAACGCGTTGACTGCATGTCTTGCGGGTTCCGACAATTTGGCAAGGGATGATTTAAAGCCCCCGCCATAGACATCATCCCCCAACAGGGGATGGCCGATATGCGCCATGTGCACGCGGATTTGATGGGTTCGTCCGGTTTCGAGGTTGCAACGCACTAAACTTGCAATCTCGCCGAAACGTTCTACCACCTCGTAATGTGTAATGGCTTCTTTAGCGTCCGATCGGGTGCTGACGGCCATTTTCTGCCTATTGGTGTTGGATCGGGCGATGCCTGTGGTCATCATTCCTGCGGGACGCTGGGGTACGCCCCAGACAAATGCCAAATATGCCCGTTCCAATCGACCATCGCGGCCATGGGCCTGAAATTGTTCCGACAGGCTTTGGTGTGCAGCATCGTTCTTGGCGATCACAAGTAGTCCCGAAGTATCCTTGTCCAAACGGTGAACAATTCCTGGTCGTTTTACTCCTCCAATGCCTGATAGTGAGTCGCCACAGTGTGCCAGAAGAGCATTGACGAGAGTGCCACTATCATGACCAGCAGCAGGATGAACCACCAAGCCTGCTGGCTTGTTGATGACGATCACATGCTTGTCTTCAAACACAACATCTAGTTCAATATGCTCAGCTTCAGGTTCTGCTGGTTTTGCTGGTGGAATGATAATATTGACCCGCTGCATAGGCTTTAATTTTAGGCCTGCATCCTCAACCGACTTGTCCTCGACATTCACCTGCCCTTCGGCAATAAGCCTCTGGAAACGTGCGCGGCTAATGTCGGGGAAGCTGCGGGCCAAAAATCGGTCCAGGCGTTCGATTTGATCAGCAGTGGCTGATAAGTGTTGAGAGGTTGATGTCATATGACCAGCGATAGCACAGAGACGCCGTCCGTCCACCAAGGTCAATCAGCGGGGTTGCTACGCCTGGTAAAAATTATGGGCGTCATATTGATTTTGCTGTTTCTGGGCTTGATCGGGGGCATTATCTGGAAAGCCACCCATAGACCTTCGCCAGTTTTACAATCACCCGTATCCCTTAATTTCGCGGGTAAGGATGTACTACATATGGCTCTTGACGGTAACCGTCTGGCAATCACGGCAGCGCATGAAATCATTGTTATAGACATTCCTACTGGCAAAGCCTTGTTGCAGCTGCCCTTGAAATGACCCGAAACGCTTAAAAATTGGCGTCAGTGCGATTGTTTATGAACCTGTTCATCAGTCGTTGCAGCAACATCAACTTTTTTCAACTCGAGCAAGGCAAGATCTATTGCCTTGCGAACACCGGAAAAGCCCTCTCACGCTGTCAAGGTGCGCAATTCACGGAGCATGATCCGCAAAAAATTGATCGCGTCTTTGCGATTCAAAAATGAAAATTGAGATACAGTCACAGCGATTTCCTCGACAAGGTGAGCAAAGCACTGACTGCTTGTATCACACTCTAACAAGTGTCCGACTGTGCAAATGGTTCCATCGCTGCGTCAGTTACTTGCTATTGGGCGTCATTTGGCTGTAGTTTGGAATTATCGCTCCCTTCGTCTATCGGTCAGGACGACAGCCTCTCACGTTGTAAAGACGGGTTCGACTCCCGTAGGGAGCACCATTACTCAACCTGACTACGCGGGCACTTTTTCGACAAGTCAGCTTACGGGGTTGAACTGCAAAAATATTCTTTTAACGCTTTTGTTGGATGACAATATGGCGTGTCGATAGATTTGTTGTGATCTACGTTGCCCCAATCACCGCCAAGCTGCCATGCGCCAAATCCGATATCGCTGATCTGCTAATCTGTGCGACCAAATCTCCAGTATTTCACCCGTCGGCACCTTCTGCAGCAGCTTTCTGGACAGCGCGGGCGAGGAAACGCTCGTCCATGCGGTTCTGTGCTTCCTTGGTCCCGTCATGGAACGTGTTGAACCACTTGTCCATCGGGAACACACCGTCACCGCCGTAGTTGCATTCAAAATACTTGTGGTGAAGATAGTGGAAAAAGTCGCCTGTCTTGACGGCAACGCCTTCAACCAAAACCACACGTTCAAAGCCGGAATGACTTTGTGCCGGTGTGATGGCCGCATGTTGTATATGAAACAGGGCATGGATCGGATGCGACGGAATAATCCAATGTATGATCACGCCAGAC
>JANMEM010000501.1:0-6708 GCA_031376985.1 Hyphomicrobiales bacterium | reverse complement strand
AACCGCAAGTTCTTCACGCATCTCCGCGCCAATTTAACAAATCTAGCCCGCGTGGTGGCGCGGCATGAGGCTTCAATCAAGTGGGAATATGGCCCGTTCATGCATGTGCAGCAGCCAAATCTTTAGCTGCCATCGACTTGTACATGTTCCGGCCTGCAACGTAAGTGGCATGCACGGCCCTGTCATCGCCTAAGATCATCAACGAGAATAGAACGTCCTCAATTGACTGTGACAGTTCTTGCCTGCTTTTCAGAACAGGGGTGGCACAGGCATCCAGCACAACAATATCGGCATATTTTCCAGCTTCGATACTTCCGGTTTCATGATCGATCTTCAATCGTTGCGCATTGCCCAATGTGGCGAGGTGAAACAGTTCGTGGACGGAAGGTTTATACCCGCCCAGCATTTGCAGTTTGTAAGTTTCACCCAAAGTGGTGAGCATGGAATAGCTGGTGCCGCCGCCCACATCGGTTGCAACGGCCAACTTCATATCGCGCATTTGTGCCATTGGCATGATGCCGGAACCGAGGAAGGCATTGGATGTGGCGCAATGGATGACTGTGGATGCGCTTTCACGCATTCTCGCTCGTTCACGCTCCGAAAGGTGAATGCCGTGGGCAAACAGACTGTGATCGGAGAGCAGCCCGTAGTGGTCATAGACATCGGTATAATCTTTGGACCACGGGAAAAGCTTTTGCACCAGGGCGATTTCACCAGCGCTCTCGGAAATGTGGGTCTGCAGCAAAGCGCCCGAAAGTGACTTCAAGAGTTCGCCAGAAACACCAAGTTGCGCCTCAGTGGAAGTGACGGCAAAGCGCGGAGTCACCGCGTAGCGCAAGCGGCCCTGCCCATGCCACTTGTGATAGAGCGCTTCCGAATCCCGCCCGCCCTGTTCCGGCGAGTCTTGCACGGCGGGGATGGCGTTGCGATCCATCATGGTTTTGCCGGTGGTCAGTGCCATATTGCACTTTTTTGCAGCCGCAAACAGGGCATCGGCACATTGTCTGTGTACGGAGCAAAATGCCAAGGCTGATGTGGTGCCATGGGCAAACAGGCGTTGCAGGAAAATTTCTGCGGCGGCTGCCGCGTAGACTTCGTCAACGTAGCGGGATTCCTCCGGAAAGGTATAGCGGTTCAGCCATTCCAGCAAGTCCGTGGCGGGTGCCGCCAGCATGCGGTACTGCGGGAAATGAATATGCGCATCAATAAAGCCCGGCAGCAGCAGGCATTCGCCAAAGTCATCAGTGGCGAAAGTTTGAAAGTGTTCCGGCAGGTCAAAAAACCTTCCGCACCACGCGATGCGGCCATCATCCCCAACGACAACTGCACCTTTGACCTCGTGACGGATCTGCCCCGCGCCAAAGCCGACAAGCTGACCACGCAGCACTTTTTTCATTTGCGAACCTATCCTGTCTTACGCGCTGCAAGGTTCAGGGATGCAGACAACAATGAATCCAGTTGCAAAATCTGTGCGGCAACGGCGGCCGCAATTGCCGCTGGATGCTTGGATGAAATTCCGGCGATACCAATAGGGCAAATCAAGTCTGCAATGCGTTGTGGATTCACGCCTGATTCACTCAATCGCTTTTCAAACCGTGCCCGCTTGGTGGCACTGCCAATCAATCCGGTATGAGCAACGTTTTCACTCCGCAAGGAAGCATCAACAATGGCAAGATCAAGCGCGTGGGAATGACTCATCACAAACACCAACGTGCCACCCGGTGCATATGCAAGTGTCGACGGCACATCATCTGGCTGGATCATCAAAACGTTCTGCGGAACGACAGGAGGGAACGCATTGGGGCGCGGGTCAATCCATGTCACATCGAAAGGCAAAGGCGCCATGGCCAGCACCAGTGCCCGGCCCACATGGCCTGCACCAAACAGATATATTGGGTGGCGCACTTCCGTTTCGTTCCGGGCCTTAGCGTCGATCTCTTGCAATGCCATGCGGTCAAACACTTCGATTGCAATCTGCATCCGGCCCCCACAACACTGTCCCAAATCTGGCCCCAACACATAGTCCGTACTGCGCTTCGTTTCACCGTTGGCCAGCATGGCTTGTGCCTCTGCCATTGCTTTCCATTCCAGGGTTCCACCACCAATGGTGCCGTGAAATCCGTCTGGTGTGACGATCATCCACGCGTCGAGTTCACGTGGCACCGACCCCTTGATGCCGACCACAGTGACCAGTGCGCAAGGGCCGTGGCGCGTCACTGCCTTGGCCAATGTGGCCCAGCGGTTCACGTGCCCATCGCTTTCACGGCCTGCATGATATTTTCAGGCGTGGCAGGCGCATCAAGTGGGGGAATATGTCCCGGTTTCAGACTAGCGACAGCGTCAAATATTGCAGCCCATACTGAAATACCCAACATCAAGGGTGGCTCGCCAACGGCTTTGGAGCGATAGATGGTATCCTCGCGATTGCCTTTCGATTCATAGAGCTTCACGCGGAAATCTTCCGGCACATCAGAGGCGCAGGGGATTTTGTAGGTGGATGGCGCATAGGTGCGCAGGCGGCCTTTGTCGTCGAACACCAGTTCTTCTGTTGTCAGCCAGCCCATGCCTTGCACAAAGGCGCCTTCGATTTGTCCCAGATCAATTGCGGGGTTCATGGACTTTCCAACGTCGTGCAGGATATCCACGCGGTCGACTTTCATTTCTCCCGTGAACGTGTCGATGGTCACTTCCGCGCAAGCAGCACCATAGGCAAAATACAGAAACGGGCTGCCTTTTGCCTTGGCGCGGTCCCAATGGATTTTAGGCGTAGAGTAGAATCCCGTTGATGACAGGGAGACGCGGGCCAGATGGCAAGCCTTTGCCAATTCTCCAAAACTTAACTTCTTGTTGCCAGCCATCACATGCCCATCGGCAAACACGATTTTCCTTTTCTGCACTTTCCAGAGTTTGGCGGCCTGTTCCGCCATGCGGGACTTGATAGTGTCAGCCGCAACCTTGGCCGCCATACCGTTCAGGTCTGTTCCTGACGATGCGGCGGTGGGCGATGTATTCGGCACCTTGCCCGTGGTCGTAGCGGTGATGTGTACACGCTCAACACCGATGCCGAATATTTCAGCCACCACTTGCGCGACTTTCAAATAGAGCCCCTGCCCCATTTCGGTGCCACCGTGATTCAGTTGCACAGAACCGTCCGTGTAAACATGCACAAGTGCGCCAGCCTGATTCATATGTTTGACCGTGAACGAAATGCCGAACTTGACCGGAGTGAGGGCGAGACCCTTTTTCAAAATGCGGCTTTTGAAGTTGAAGTCAGCGATGTGTGTGCGGCGCTTTCGATAATCAGATGACGTTTCAAGTTGGCCCACCAGGTCGTCGAGAATGTTGTCCTCAAGTTTCTGGGTGAACGGTGTGATGTCGCGGCCCTTGCCGTAAAAATTGCACTTGCGCACGTCCAGCGGATCGAGGCCCGTCATCACGGCGATGCTGCTCATCATGCGTTCAGCAAACACCATGCCTTGCGGGCCACCGAATCCACGAAATGCTGTGTTGGACACCGTGTTGGTGCGCAGGCGGCGGGATTTGATGTGCAGGGCCGGATAAAAATATGCGTTGTCGGCATGGAACATGGTGCGGTCGTTGACGCCCATGCTCAGGTCAACCGAATAACCGCAGCGCGAGAGGAATTCAACGTCCACGCCTTTCAGCATTCCCTTGGCGTCAAAACCTGCCTGATAATTTACGCGCATGTCATGGCGCTTGCCGGTCATGATCATGTCGTCATCGCGGTCCAGGCGGCACTTTGCCGGGCGACCTGTGACGTGTGCTGCAAGAGCAGCAAGTGCGGCCCATTGTGCTGCCTGTGATTCCTTGCCGCCGAATCCACCGCCCATACGGCGGCATTCGCAGGTTATTTTCGCATCCATCACACCCAACATTTTGGCGACGATGTGCTGTACTTCGGTCGGGTGTTGTGTTGAACAATGGACTGTCATGCCGCCGTGTTCTTCGGGGATGGCGAGGCTCACCTGGCCTTCAAGATAAAAATGTTCCTGACCGCCAATGAGGAAAGATTCTTCGATTCTGTGTTTGGCTGAAGCCAGGGCCTTGGCGGCATCTTTTCGTTTGAAGGCATAGGGCGGAAGAACGTCGCTGGTTCCCATGTTCACCGCGTCGTCAGAGGAAATCGCTGGATTTTCCAAAGCAATTTCTATTTTCGCCAAGAGTGTGGCACTTCGGGCTGCATCGCGGGTTTCGGCGACGACCGCGAAAATCACCTGTCCATGAAATGCAATTTCACCATCGGCAAATATCGGGTCATCGCCGAATGCCGGGCTGCAATCATTGATACCGGGAATATCTTTTAAAGTGAGGACTGCGACAACTCCGGGGGCTTTGCGCACGGCGTCAAGGTTGACGTTCACAATCTTTCCTTTGGCACCGTCACGGGCGTATCCGGGTGCTACATGTAGCAGGCCCTCCGGCTCGCGCATGTCATCGATGTAGGTTGCAGTACCTGCCACATGCAGCACGCCTGAGTCATGCGGAATGGCTTTGCCTATGGTTCTGGTCGTTGCAGGTTTCATGCGGCTACTTCCCTTTGACCCATAACGCGGGTGTCGGTGTGGCCAGACAATTCAATCAAAGCCTTGCGCAGCAATGCCTGCGCGGTTTCCAACCTGTAGGCGGATGATGCCCGCATATCGGAGATGGGTTGGTAGTCTTTGGTGAGCATCGAAATCGCGCTTTGGAACAACGCCTCATCTGCCAAATTGAGTCCCCGCAAAGCCGCTTCGGTCAATGCTGCGCGCTTGGGTGTGGCGGCCATGCCGCCCATGGCGAGACGGGCGTCACGAATATGATGTCCGTCACGGGTAACTTTCAGCGCAAACATCACAGCGGAAATATCCTGATCGAAGCGCTTGGTGATCTTGTAAGCGCGGAAGCTTTCTTTGGCCTTCAACGCGGGCACATCGATGCGCCAGACCAGTTCGCCGGGTTTCCGGTCCTGCTTGCCATAGGCGATGAAAAACTCTTCAAGCGGCACGGTGCGTTCGGTGTTGCCATGCCGCAAATGCAGTGTTGCCCCCATGGCAATCAACATCGGTGGCATGTCGCCGATGGGTGAACCATTGGCAATGTTGCCGCCAACAGTGCCTGCGGCGCGGACCTGTTTCGAGCCAATGCGGCGCATGACTTCCCCAATGTCAGCGTCGATTTCCAACAACGCTTCCATCGCTTCGCCATAGGTAGCGGCTGCGCCAATTTGCAGGGTGTCACCCACACGCTTGATTGCGTGTAGTTCCTGCACATTGAACGTGTGGATGATTTTGGGCAGCACCCGCATCTGCTTGTTGACCCACAGGCCAACGTCTGTCGCACCGCTCACAATTGTGGCGTCAGGATTGCCCGATGCCAGTTGCGCCAAAGTCCCGGCGCTTGCAGGGATGGCAATAAAGCCTTCTCCGGTTTTCACCATCACATCTTGCTGCGCCTCCAAGGCATGCAACGCGGCAATCGTTGTCTTTTCAGCCCGGGCCCAGGCATCCAGCGGATGGCCTGTGCAGGACCCGAGAGCCGCATCGACGATGGGGCGATAGCCGGTGCAGCGGCAGAGATTACCCGCGATATGATCCACAATCTCCGCCCGCGTCGGTGCGTTGTTTTGATGATAGAGCGTGAACAATGACATGACGAAGCCAGGCGTGCAGAAACCACATTGAGAGCCATGGTGCTTCACCATTGCGTCCTGCACCGGATGCAGCACGTTGTCCTGCATGAGATCATCGACCGTGACCAATTCGCAACCGTGCAAATGGCCTACAAACAGGATGCAGGCATTGGCAGGCTCATAAACCAGCCTGCCGTTTTTGACGCGCCCGATGGCAACGGTGCAGGCGCCGCAGTCGCCTTCGTTGCAACCTTCCTTCGTCCCTTTGGATTTTTCATTAAGTCGCAAATAGTCGAGAACGGTCTGCGTCGGATTTGCAGGTTTCAGGTCGATACGCTTGCCGCGCCGCAAAAATGAGATGGCGTCACGCATGGCAATCAGCTCCCGCGATAGGTTGAATAGCTGAAGGGGGAGAGCAAAAGTGGCACATGGTAATGTTGTGACTCATCAGAAATACCAAACCGAAGGGAAATGATGTCGAGGAAGAGCGGTTCCTGCAAACCCGGTGTGGTTTGCCTGAGATAGTTTCCGGCATGGAAGCGGAGTTCGTAGCTGCCGGGAGAAAATGCATCGCCGTCGAGGATTGGCCCATCAACGCGACCATCGGCATTTGTTGACATCGTGCGCAGCAGTTCGTCGCCACGATAGAGTTCAATTTTGATGCCCTGTGCCGGACAGCCTTTTGCAGTGTCGAGAATATGTGTCGTGAGTTTGCCCATCGAGCTGAAGTCCTGCCGCCAAATCAGGGTTTAGTGTCCACTAAAAACTGCCGCATGGCAACGTCAGGAAATGCCGCGCCTCAGGAGGGCAAAACCAGCAAAGCGCGGAAATCATTGACGTTGGTCAGGGTAGGGCCTGTGATCACCAGGTCATCAAGGGCTTTGAAAAGCGAATAGCTGTCATGCCCGGAAAGAAAGTCGCGTGGGTCCAGCTGTTTTGCCCGGGCATGGTTCAGGGTTTCGGGGGAGATGATGGCTCCAGCAGCGTCTTCGGTTCCATCTATGCCATCAGTATCGCCAGCCAGCGCCCAAATTCCCGCACGGCCCTGCAATGCAATGGCGAGGGCCAGCAGGAACTCG
>JANMEM010000346.1:0-6827 GCA_031376985.1 Hyphomicrobiales bacterium | reverse complement strand
GTCGGGTAAGCCCAAACTTCGGCCTGACCGTAAAGTTGCTGATCACTGACTGGTGCAATCTTGCCATTCACATAGGTGTTAACCTGATAAAGTGTATTCCAGCGATCTGGTGTCATGCCCATGCGGTCAGACGAGAATTTTTCGCCCATAGAGTAGGGTGCGCATTCTGATTTGTTTGTGGCACAGAAATTGACATATCCGATGGGCGGCAAGGTTTCGCCGTATTCGGATTCGTGCAGGCTTGCTTCGGCCTTTTGGTCCCGTGCTGCCTGGCCCGTTGCCGAAGCTGGCAGGCTGTGGATTGCGGTTGCAAGAACTACCGCTCCCACTGCGGTCCTGATCTTCATGATGACGCCCAATCTGTTTTTCTTGTTGGGAGAACACTAGCAAACAGGTGTTTCAGCAGGGTTCAGGCAGGTATGGCAAATCGATGTAAATGCACGGCATTTCATTAACTATGAGGATGATGTCGGGAAGGGGTTGCGCTTCGCAGATTGGCCTGTTAATGCGACGCCGCTTGACACAATTGAGTTTGCGGCCGTGGCGGAATTGGTAGACGCACTACCTTGAGGTGGTAACGGCGAAAGTCGTGAAGGTTCGAGTCCTTTCGGCCGCACCAATCCTGATTTATCAGGGCTTGTGCTTCAAGTGATGATCCCTCAGATGATGTAACAACAACCCCCTTTCGGGGGCGGGGTGGTGTTATGAACGAGATTGAACACATTGAAGCGGTGCGGGACGAGTGGGGCGATATTCTCCCGGATTTCGTTGACGCCGTGCATGAAGCTTTGGCGCGGGATGACGTCAAAACTGTTCGCAACAAAATCAAAGATCTCCACGCGGCCGACCTCGCCGATCTCATTGAATTCCTCAAGCAGGATGACCGGGTCCGCCTGATTGCAGCTCTCGGAAAGTCTTTCGATGTTGAGGCGTTGGCTGAACTTGATGCGAGTGTGCGCGATGATCTGGTTGAGGCTTTGCCCGCCGATGTGATCGCCTCCGCCATCAAGAAACTCGATACCGACGATGCGGTTTATCTGCTGGAAGAATTGGACCGGGAGGACCGGGCAGAAATTCTGTCGAAAATGTCAAAGCAGGACCGGGCCACCTTGGTACGGTCCTTGGACTATGCTGACGGAACCGCTGGCCGCTTGATGCAGACGGAATTTGTGGCGGTGGACCGGGATTGGACAGTGCAGAAGGTCATCGACCATGTGCGGGTGGGCAAGGGTTTGCCTGAAAGTTTCGTCGAGCTTTATGTTGTTGATGAAGGTTATCATCTGACGGGTGCGGTGCCGTTAAGCCGGTTGCTACGGGCCAATCGCGACAAGAAGATTTCAGCGATCATGGAGGAAGAACAAACTGTTTTTCGGGTCACCGATGACGAGCACGATGTGGCTTACAAGTTTGAGCAATATAATCTGGTCTCTGCTGCGGTCACCGATGAGGGCGGCAAGCTGGTGGGGATGTTGATGGTGGACGACATTCTGGACGTCATCCAGGAATCGGCCAGTGATGATATTTTGCACCTTGGCGGCGTGGGTGCTGAAGACAGTATTGTAGATGGTGTATGGGAAACCACACGCTCACGGTTTTTATGGTTGTTCGTCAATTTGGTAACTGCCATTGCGGCATCGTGGGTCATCTCCTGGTTTGACGCAACAATTGAGCAAATGGTGGCACTGGCTATTCTCATGCCGATTGTAGCCTCGATGGGGGGCAATGCCGGAACCCAGACGATGACAGTTGCCGTGCGGGCTTTGGCGACCCATCAATTGGGGCCGGTGAATGCCTTCAAAGTGACTTTGCGCGAATGTTCAGTGGGGCTGCTCAACGGCTTGGTGTTTGCTGTGATCATGGGGCTATTTGCCTGGGCGTGGTTTGGGTCCGAAGGTTTGGGCGGTGTCATTGCAGCAGCAATGGTGATCAATTTGTTGGCGGCGGCGGTCGCCGGAATTTTGGTTCCGCTCACGCTCGACCATTTCGAAATTGATCCGGCAATTGCATCAGGGGCATTTGTGACGACAGTGACGGATGTGGTGGGATTCTTTGCGTTTCTGGGGTTGGCTGCCGTTTGGTTGATTTAGAAGTCAAATCCATCTGCGGACTTTACTTTTATACGCTTCCCACGCACTGCCAAATTTTTCCGCCAAATGTTTCTCCTCGCGCTCAATCGCCAGTTTCTGTGTGATCAAGGCAGCAACAGGAGCCAAAATCACCAGCCATAATTTCCCGAAAAACAGGCCAGCCCCCAATACCAATAATGTATTGCCAACATAAATCGGGTTTCTCGACCAAGCAAAGGGGCCTGATGTGATGAGATTTGATGCACCTCTGTGGGGAAGGATGGAGGTTTTGTGGTCGCTGAAGGTTTGGACGGCTATGAGATCAATAGCAATTGCGCCGATGCCCAGGATTGCGCCAAGATATTGGAGGACAGTGGCTTGCCAACCCAAAACCCAAGGCAGGGGATAATTTACCTGTGCTATCAGCCCGACAATGACCGTCGCCAGATAGATGATGGGCGGCCATGGAATGTGGTTTGGGCGATCTTGGGGCATTAGGTAACCTTCACTTGCGTTTCCAGACCATTGTAGCTAGAAGGCGCCCCAATCCCAACCCTTTCGCAGGAGTACACGCTTCATGGCGCGCGTCACCATCGAAGACTGCATTGATAAATTGCCGAACCGCTTTGAGCTGGTGCTTCTCGCCGCACACCGTGCGCGTCTGGTTTCGCAAGGTGCACCGCTGACGGTGGACCGTGATCGTGACAAAGACCCCGTGGTGTCGTTGCGTGAAATTGCGGCTGAGACCATCAACAAGGATGACCTGCGTGAAGAGTTTATTCACGCCATGCAGAAGCATGTTGAAGTGGATGAGCCCGAAGAGACGGAAATGCCGTTGATTGGTCAGTCCAGTGATTCTGGATCGACGTCGACGGATGACCAAGTGTTTGAACAAATGTCTGAAGAAGAACTGCTGCGTGGCCTTGAGGGCATGCCCCCAGCTGAAAGCCCCGGCAGTCAACGCAACGGCTATTGATTTAAAAATACATGATATTCATTGCCGGGGCTGGTCCCCGGCTTTTTTTTGCGTAAGCTAACACTATGATGCGCCAATATGAACTGGTGGAGCGGGTCACGAAATATGACCCCGATGCGGATGAGGATCTTCTCAACCGCGCCTATGTCTATGCCATGAAGGCACATGGCAGCCAGAAGCGGGCCTCCGGCGAAGCCTATTTCAACCATCCTCTTGAAGTGGCGGCCATTCTCGCTGACATGAAACTGGACAGTGCCACGATTGCGGCGGCGCTGTTACATGACACGGTGGAAGATACTGAAGCTACACATCAGGAAATTATCGACAAGTTCGGGTCTGAAATTGCGTCTCTTGTAGATGGCCTGACGAAGATCAAGCAGCTGGACCTTGTGACAAAAGAAGCAACGCAGGCAGAGAACTTGCGGAAACTGCTGATTGCCATGTCGAAAGATGTGCGCGTGCTGCTTGTCAAACTAGCGGACCGCCTGCACAACATGCGTACTTTACATCATGTGAAGCCCGAAAAGCGGGCGCGAATTGCCGAAGAAACCATGGATATATATGCGCCTTTGGCAGGCCGCATGGGCATGCAACTGGTGCGCGATGAAATGGAGGATATTGCCTTTCGCATTCTCAACCCGGATGCGAACAAGATCATTCAAGACCGTCTGGACCGTCTGCATGCGGAAAGCGGCAATGTGTTGCATGAAATTGAGGAATCCCTGCGTAAACTATTTTCGTCACGCGGGCTTTCGGCGGAAGTTTCTGGCCGGGAAAAACGGCCCTATTCGATCTGGCGCAAGATGGAGCGGAAGCAACTGTCGCTCGACCAACTCTCTGACATCTTCGGATTCAGGGTTTTGGTTTCGACGCTGGACGATTGCTATCGTGCAGTCGGGCTGGTTCACCGTACGTGGCGCGCAGTGCCGGGGCGCTTTAAAGACTACATCTCCAATCCGAAGCAGAATGATTATCGCTCGCTGCATACAACTGTGATTGGTCCGCATCACATGCGTGTGGAAATGCAAATTCGCACCAGTATCATGCACGAGATTGCAGAACGTGGTGTTGCAGCACATTCGCTCTACAAGGAAGCGCCTGACCAAAAACTGGCTGACCAGGGCATTACCGAGGCCGCAGCCGAGTCAAATGCCTATCGCTGGCTTCGGCACCTGATGGAAGTCTTGCAGGAAGGCGACAGCCCCAAAGAGTTTCTGGAGCACACGCGTCTGGAACTGTTCCATGACCAGGTGTTCTGTTTCTCGCCGAAGGGACAGCTCATTGCATTGCCCCGGGGTGCTACACCGATTGATTTTGCCTATGCTGTTCACACCTCGGTGGGCGACAGTTGCGTAGGTTGTAAAATCAACGGTCGCCACGCCACGTTGGTGACCGAACTGAAGAACGGCGATGAAGTCAGCATCATCCGTTCCGATGCACAGGTGCCGCCTCCCGCTTGGGAAGCCATCGCAATTACAGGCAAAGCCAAAGCCGCCATTCGCCGTGCAACACGGTCGGCACAACGCAAACAGTTCGCTGGTCTCGGTCAGGAAATGGTGGAAAAACTGCTGGAACGGCACAAAGTAGACTTTACTGACAAGTTGATGGCCAAAGCCGCACCGCGATTGGGTCAAAAAAATGCTGACGATGTCCTGGCAGCAGTGGGTAAGGGTGAACTCTCTGCTGTTGACGTGTTGAAAGCCATGGGTATTGCCGTGGATGAGGCCGACATCAAGGCCGCACGACGCAAGACAACCAGCAAAAAATCCGGCGAGTTGGCTATTCCCATCCGAGGTGCGGCTGCCGGCACCATTCTCAAAATCCATTTGCGCACAGGTGCTGTGCCGGGTGAACGCATTGTGGGTATTGTTACGCCGGGTGACGGGATTACAATCTATCCGATCTTTGCGGACGCGCTGGAAAAATTTGATTCCGAACCGGAACGTTGGGTGGATTTGGCTTGGGGCAATGCCGAGGAAGGACAACGGTTCCCAGCCCGCATCAGGGTCACACTGATCAATGAAATAGGGGCGCTGGCCAATGTCACGCAAGCCATCAGTGACAAGGGCGGTAATATTGACGGTTTGAACTTGCAAGCCCGCGAAGGCGTTCGTGACTTTTTTGAACTCGAAATATTATTGGAAGTGTTTGATGTGCGGCACTTGAACGAGATACTTTCTGAAATAAAGAACAAGACGAGTGTGAGCGAAGCCACACGCGTGACAGGATGAGATGATGCTTTCCCACGATGATGTGCTGAATGAATTTCGCGCTGCCGGAGCCTTGCTGGAAGGACATTTTGTGTTGTCTTCAGGTTTGCATTCATCGCGCTATTTGCAGTGCGCACGTGTGCTGATGGACCCGGCGCGGGCGGCACGTTTGTGCAAGGCGCTGGCTGATAAAGTGCGTGGCGGAGGATTTGATGCAATTGATCTCGTCGTGTCCCCTGCCATGGGCGGTGTTGTGGTGGGCTACGAAATGGCGCGGCAATTGGGTATTCCTTCGGTGTTTTTTGAGCGGGTGGAAGGCAAACTGGAACTGCGGCGCGGTTTTGATATTGCGAAAGGTGCCCGCGTGTTGATGGTGGAAGATATTGTAACGACGGGTTTGTCTTCCCGGGAGTGCATTGCAGGCATCGCGGAGCAGGGCGGCAACACGGTTGCTGCCGCCTGTTTGATCAACAGGTCTGGTGGCAAGGCTGATGTAGGTGTGCCGTTGTTTGCCCTGACGGAACTGGATGTGCCGACCTATGCAGCGGATGCGTTGCCGCCGGGACTTGCTGCCATCCCCGCCTATAAGCCTGGAAGCCGGGGTATGAAGAAATGATCCTTGGCATCGGCAATGACATCATCGACATTCGCCGCATTGAAAAGACGATTGCAAAGCATGGACAACGTTTCGTTAACCGGATTTACACTGACGTAGAAAAGCGCAAATCCGAACGGAGGGCGCAGCGCATTCCAAGCTATGCCAAACGCTTTGCAGCCAAGGAAGCCTGTTCCAAAGCCTTGGGAACCGGACTGAGCAATGGCGTGTATTGGCGCGATATGGGGGTGGTCAACTTGCGGTCAGGAAAGCCCACCATGGAATTGACCAATGGTGCTGCGGCGCAATTGGCCCGCATGGTTCCGGAGGGCAAGCAAGCCGTAGTGCATTTGACCATGACGGATGAGTATCCCTACGCGCAGGCGATCGTGATCATCGAAGCCCTATAACTGTTGCGCAACTGCAACAGGTGGACGCACCCCATGGGCTTTCATTGCAACGCCACATTGGGAACCGCTATATATGGTTTTTGCAGGTGGCGGGCAGAGAGCCTGTGTTTCGGAGATAAAATGAGCAAGCAAGATCATGCCATGGCGGCAGCCCGGGCTGCGGGCAAAAAGCCCGATGAAGGCATTTGGGAAACCGCCAAGGTCATTCTTCAAGCCTTGGCTATTGCGTTTTTCGTGCGCACGTTTTTCTTTCAGCCCTTCAACATTCCGTCCTCATCAATGTATCCCACCTTGAAGGTGGGAGATTATCTCTTTGTTTCAAAGCTTTCTTATGGATATGGCAAGTATAGCTTTAACTTCAGTTTCGGCTGGTCAGAAAAGCCTTGGATCAGTTGCTGTTCATTTGTCGATTTTCCGGGCCGCAAGGTTTTGGCCGATGTGCCTGAGCGTGGCGATGTGGCGGTGTTCAAACTGCCAACAGACACCAATATTGATTACATCAAACGCGTGATTGGCCTTCCGGGGGACCACATTCAGGTCAAGGATGGCGTAGTTTTCATCAATGATGTG
>JANMEM010000489.1:0-12449 GCA_031376985.1 Hyphomicrobiales bacterium | reverse complement strand
TTCCTACCCATCGAACATCCAAGGATATCATCATGGCTTTCGGCAGATTTGGTTTGGAATTTCTCATTAGCTCCCTGACCGGCCTGGATCAGCAGGACGTTGCGCTTGCAGCTGCCGCCAATGGCACGTTCGGGGCGGTGTTTGAGCATGAAATTGTTGTTGGCCAGGGTACTATTGATGTTTCGCACAGCCAGCTGTTCAACGCGGAAGGATCACGCATCGGGGCGACATTGCGGGTGCCGGGAAGTTTTGCAGGATCCGCCATTGATCCAGATATTGCAGACCTGTCTGACGGCCGCTTCTTAACGCTGCAGAACTTCCTTCAAAGCAGCCAGCAGCCGATAAACGGAAGACTCATTGACACGGAAGGAACACCGATTGGCAACAATGTCCTTGTCGGTTTTGCAACTCAGACAATTGCCGGCAATCCAGCACTCGCCACAAGATCGGACGGGCTGATACTGGAAGTACATCAGACCCGGAACGTGAGCGCAACGAATTCCGACATTTTCGCCACGCTCTTCAATGCCACTGGTGCGCAGGTTGGCCAATTGAGTGACGTTACCCCGGTAAGCAACAGTGACCAGCATAATCCTGATGTGGCAGCA
The DNA here is from genome assembly GCA_031376985.1 of Hyphomicrobiales bacterium. GTDB lineage: Bacteria > Pseudomonadota > Alphaproteobacteria > Rhizobiales > Aestuariivirgaceae > Aestuariivirga. Next base: position 11,841 of record JANMEM010000489.1, on the reverse strand, counting down.
CTGACGGATGGCCGTTTTGTCATCGTTTATCAAACGGACGATACCTTGAAAGCGCGGTTTCTGTCGGTCACACTTGGTCAGGCTTTTCCGCTCGCCTCATCAGGTGCGGAGATTGCCGTTGCCGGCGGCGCAAATGTTGACTTTCGTCCCGCTGTTACACAGATCGCCGGCGGCGGTTTCATGCTGGCATTTTACTCCACAAATGGGACAGTGAGTGGGCGCATCTACAATTCAAGCGGTGTCCTGCAAGGCGCGACTTTTGTGATTGCCAATCTGAGCGCGGATGGCGCTGTCGTTGGCGACCGAGACATTGCCATTACCACTTTGACCAGCGGCGAGGTTGTCGTTGCATGGACTGGAACGCAGGGAACGGCAGGTCTGCAAAGCCCGGAGACCGCAACAAGCGGCACCTATGTTGACTTCAAAGTTTTCAATCCAACTTTTCTTCCTGGACAAGCAGGTTTTCTGGTCACCCAAGCTTCGCTTGATCCGCGTCTGGATGGTGCTACGACTGTTTTTGCGGGCAATCAGTTTGACCCGGCGTTGACGGCGCTTGCGGATGGACGCTTCGTGTTGGCGTTCACCGACCAGAGTGGTGGTAGCCAAAGCGGCGCCGATGATACCTCGGGCCTCGCGTTGCGCGGACAGATATTTGACCTGCGTACTGCCGGTATTACGTTGGGCGGAACAGCAGGAAACGACCAATATTTCGGCAGTGACTTTACCGATGTGATCAGTGGCTTCGATGGCGATGATGATCTTAATGGTGGTGCTGGTGGCGACACGTTGATCGGCGGCAACAACACCGCCGCAGGCGACACACTTGGATATGTCTTTTCTTCGGCTGGCGTGTCCATCAACCTTGCAGCCAACACAGCCGCCGGTGGCGCCGCGCAAGGAGATATTATCTCCGGATTTGAAAACGTCACAGGTTCTGGTTTTGCAGACCAACTGGTGGGGGACAACGGTTCCAACGTTCTTATTGGTGGTGCTGGTGGCGATACGCTCAACGGCGGCTCCAACAGCGCAATCGGCGATACATTAAGCTATGTCAATTCGAGCAGTGGTGTGTCCATCAACCTTGCCACCAACACCGCCCAAGGCGGCGATGCGCAAGGAGATGTGATCTCGAATTTCGAGAATGTCACGGGGTCCACACAAGGTGACCAACTTGTAGGCGACAACGGTGCAAACGTGCTGCGCGGCAATGCTGGAAACGACCTGTTTGTGGGTGGGCTCGGTGCTGACACCTTGATTGGCGGTGCTGATCTTGATGTGGTGGATTATTCAAGTTTCGCCACAGGCGTTGCCGTTGACCTCACGCTGGGTACGGGAACCGGCGGAGATATTATTTCCGAAATCGAGAACATCACAGGATCAGCCTTTGGTGATGTTCTCATCGGCGACAACGGTGCCAACACCATGCGGGGAGGCGTGGGCAATGACTTCTTCGTGGCAGGAAATGGCGCTGACTTGTTGAATGGTGGTGCTGACAATGATGAGGTGAGTTACGAAACCGCGACGACTGGTGTCTTTGTGAACCTGTTTACGGGCACAGGGGCCAATGGTGGCGTATTGCAGGAAATCGAGAATATCAGAGGTTCAGCCTTTGGTGACGTTTTGCAAGGTGACAACGGGGCCAACACCATTCGGGGTTTGGCGGGCAATGACTTCATCATCGCAGGCAACGGCGCCGACTTCCTGATTGGCGGGGCTGACAATGATACCGTGAGCTATGAAACCGCAACTTCAGGTGTGTTTGCCAATCTCGCCACGGGTGTCGGGGCAAACGGTGGGGTGCTGCAGGAGATCGAGAACCTCACAGGTTCGGCTTTTGGTGACGTCCTCATCGGTAGCGCAGGCGGCAATACCTTGAAGGGTGGGGCTGGCAATGACTTCATTGTTGGCAACGCAGGCTCCGACGCTCTCTTCGGCGGAGCCGACAACGACACCTTCCGCTTCGAAACCACCACCTTCGGCAATGACGTCATCGCAGACTTCCAGGACAACGCCGACAAACTCTCCTTTGCGTCAGCCGTGGCCACAAACTTCAACCAGTTCACCATCCTCAACAACAACACAACGAATGTAACAGTCCAAATCGCCGGCCAGTCCATCGTCGTGCAGGGACTAGCCAATATCTCGCTCACGGCGAGCGACTTCCTGTTCGTGTGAGAAAATAGATTTCGAGATCCCAAGAACCAAAAAACCGCTCATCACTGAACGGTTTCAAATTTACAATGTTCGAAAGCTTACTGCCGATACTGCTGTATTCGCGTTGTCCGCAGTCCGGCCAGACCATTTTTGTCCAGCGACCTTTGCCACGACAGATATTCTTCTGTCGTCAGTGTGTATCGATCACAGGCTTCTTCGAGGCTCAAGAGGCCCCCGCGTACGGCTGCTACCACTTCCGCCTTGCGGCGGATGACCCAGCGATGACTGCCGGGGGGCGGTAGATCCGCTATGGTCAGCGGGCTCCCGTCGGGGCCGATGACATAGTTGACGCGGGGACGCAATTGACCGTTTCCGTTCATACGCTTTTACTCACTCACACACACATACACCGGGCGCACAACTGGTGCTTAACTGCCCAACTTCATGCACCTTATGCGATGGGACTTAATTTTGAGTTCAATGTCTGTGAACAAATCGCAAATTCAAGGCCTTAGATGCTCCAATACGGAACAGAATTGCTTTCAGTCCGGTTTGGGGCCATGGAGTGCCTATGAAATTAAGTGCGCATTTGCTGGAAGCTGTTCATGCGGCCATGGCGCTGCCCGGCGATCCCGCATCGCACCGGGTGGTTGTGGCCATGTCGGGCGGGGTTGATTCATCGGTTGCCGCAGCGCTGTTGAAACTCGCGGGCTATGAGACGGTCGGCATCACACTTCAGCTTTACGACCATGGCGAAGCCATTCGCCGCAAAGGGGCTTGCTGTGCCGGGCAGGATATTCATGATGCGAGGCGGGTTTCAGCAGCGCTGGATATTCCGCACTACGTGCTGGATTTTGAATCGCGCTTCCGGGAGGCGGTGATTGACGATTTCGTTGAGACCTATCTGCAAGGGGCCACACCAATTCCCTGCGTCCGTTGCAATCAGACGGTGAAGTTTGCGGATTTACTGTGGCGGGCGCGGGAACTTGGTGCATCGGCACTGGTGACCGGGCATTATGTTGACAGTGTTGTGATGCCGCATGGCCGCGAATTGCGCACGCCCGCCGATATGGCGCGAGACCAGAGCTACTTCCTGTTTGCGACAACGCAAGAGCAGGTTGACTATCTGCGTTTTCCGCTTGGCCGTTTGACCAAGCCTGAAACGCGGGCCGTGGCGACGGAGCTTGGATTGATGGTTGCAGACAAGCCGGACAGTCAGGACATTTGTTTTGTGCCTGATGGCAAATATGCCGAACTGATTTTGAAACTTCGCCCCGATGCGGCGGATGCTGGTGACATCATTCATGTTGATGGGCGTGTGTTGGGCAGGCACGAAGGCATTGTGCATTATACCATTGGCCAGCGGCGCGGGCTTGGCATTGCCGATGCGGAGCCACTCTATGTCATCAAGTTGGACGCGGCGCAAAAGCACGTCATCGTAGGACCGCGTGAAGCCTTGCGACAGACTGACATTGCAGTGAAGGATTTGAATTGGCTGGGTGCTTCACCCTTGAGCGAGCAGCCACAGCCCTGCTTTGCCCGCATCCGTTCCACGCGGCCCCCTGTTGCGGCCAGTGTGCGCAAGGCGGGTTCTCACGTCATGGTGTCGATACCTTCCGGAGAATATGGTGTTTCGCCGGGGCAGGCTTGTGTGCTTTATGATCAGCCAGGGCCAGGGCAAAAGGTTTTGGGCGGTGGCTTTATCGCGGCGCAAGCGGTGCTATAGTCAGGCGACAAAGGATACACAGTGGCCAAACTGCAAATCAAAATCGATCCGCAACTCGACAAGGATATACGGAAGGGCATTGCGTGGTCTGTCCATGCCTTCACCACATTTGGCATTGTTGCAGGATTTCTGGCGCTGGTCGCGGTTTTGAAAAATGACGCCTTCACGGCCTTTATCTGGCTGGGTGTTGCGCTGTTTGTGGACGGTGTGGACGGGTCGCTGGCGCGCAAAGCCCGTGTTGCCGAATATACGCCGAATTTTGACGGGGCATCGTTGGATCTGGTCATCGACTATTTCACTTATGTCGCTGTGCCGGCCTTGATGATTTATTGGTTCAACATGGTGCCGCTGGATTTCATATTCTCAGGCAGCACATGGAGTTTGATTTGCGCCGTCATCATCATGGCGGTGTCGTGCTATACCTTCGCCAATGTCGGCATGAAATCATCAGACTATTATTTCGTGGGCTTTCCGGCTCTTTGGAATGTTGTGGTGCTGTATTTCTATCTGTTCGGCTCGGGTGCCATCGTCAATCTCATTTCGGTTCTGAGTTTGGCCGTGTTGACGTTTATACCTGTCAAATTTGTGCACCCATTGCGCGTCACGCTGTGGCGGAAAATCACCATCCCCGTGACAATCCTGTGGGCGGCGATGACGCTGAGCTTGATCATCTCGAAAAATTTTCCGGAGAATTTCGGTGTGGTGGAACGGGTGGAACAGTGGATATTCGGACTGACCTCCCTGTATTTCGCCTGGATTTCCCTGTGGCGTACTTTTGTCTTGGGCGACAAGGGTGACGAGGATGAAACTCCCCATGCCAGTGCTTGACGGGGCTTTGGGCTTTGCCTATACGGCGCTCACACTTTTGGCTTGGCGGGGTAGCTCAGCTGGTTAGAGCACGGGAATCATAATCCTGGGGTCGGGGGTTCGAGTCCCTCTCCCGCTACCATGCCAAAAGTTTTTCACATCACTCCGGATCAGCAATCGAAATGCTGTTGTCATAGACAATGTGCTGTGTGGTCACACTTTTGGTGCCCATGGCTTCGCCGTCAATGACCATCCATACCGGGCGTTGGTCACTGTTCAGATAGACATCGACTTTTACCGTTGTAGCGATGCCCATGAATGCGGTGTTCGAGACATATTTGTAGTGATCATAAGTACCATCTTCAAAGTCGGCGCTGCCAAGGCATTCGGCGGCTTCTACTGACTCGACACCGATGTTCATGCCCTGCTTGATCATGGACTGAACTTGTTCCTGCATTTGCGGCGGTGATTTTTGCAGTTTTCCGCCTTGCCCCATCCATACGCCGTTTGGTGTCATCACCATTTCCATCACATTGGATTTCATGTGGATGCTGTGTGGCATGATGGCTTCACCTTGCATTTTCATGGTGGTGTCGCCGGATACCACGGACATATCCACGCGGTAGGGCGGGCTGGTTTCCATGGATTTCATGAAGGATTGTATGTCTGATTTGCAGTCAGCCAAGGCTGATGTTGCACCAAGAATTGAAAAGCCAAGCGCCAGAGCGGTAGAACGAATAATCATGGACAGGGATCCGTTGTTAACATTGGTGTTTGCCGTGTAAATTCGACTATTGCAACTATGTCCAGTTGAAGCTGAATGCGGAGTGAACACATTGATATGAAAAACCTGTCCTCGATTTCAACTGAGCAGTTACGCTCCGTTCACGCCGTGTTGACTGACATCGATGACACGTTGACCACTCATGGCCGCTTGCCTGCTGTCGCTTATGTTGCGCTTGAGAGAATGCAAATGGCTGGCATCAAGGTTGTGCCCATCACCGGGCGGCCTGCCGGGTGGTGTGATCACATTGCGCGCATGTGGCCCGTGGACGGCGTGGTTGGCGAAAATGGTGCTTTCTATTTTCGCTATGACGCAACGGCAAAGCGCATGATCCGGGTTTATGCGCAGGACGATGTGACACGTGCGGCCCATGCGGCGCGACTGCAGGGGCTGGCAGCGGAAGTGTTGCGGCAGTTTCCCGGAACGGCGATTGCGTCCGACCAGGCCTATCGTGAAATTGATGTGGCGATTGATTTCTGTGAGGACGTTCCGGCCTTGCCGCTTGCAACGGCTCAGGCCATCGCAGAAACGTTTCATGCGGCCGGCGCTGAAGCGAAAGTCTCTTCCATTCACGTCAATGCTTGGTTCGGGACGCACAACAAACTGTCAATGTCACTGCAGATGTTGTCTGACTGTTTGGGCTGGGATGCAGATACGGCAATGCGCCACGTTGCTTACTGCGGAGACTCGCCCAATGATGCACCCATGTACAGCTATTTTCCCATGGGCATTGGCGTGGCAAATATCCGGCCTTTAGCGCATCTGATGGACCATTTGCCTGCCTATGTGACGATGCAGGGTGGTGGCGAAGGTTTTGCCGAGTTTGCCGAGATGCTGTTGGCGGCGCGCGGGTAAGGTTGCGGTTGATGGAATTCATCGCTCACGTCCCGCTTTCCAAAACTGCCTTTGTCGCGTTGGCCATTATTCTACTTTTCGCGCTTGAACACTCGTTTCCAGTCGTTCCTTGGTTGGGTGGGGTTACACGTGTAATCACCAATCTGGTTCTTGCCGGATTTAATTTCGTTGCCTCTCCTTTGATCGTCATCCCGATCACGGCTTTTGCCGCCTCACATATGCTGGACTGGCGCCCGGCAGTTTGGACGGGCTGGCTGGGCTTGGGGTTGGATTTGTTGCTGCTCGACTTCTGGATTTACTGGTGGCACCGGGCCAACCATGTTGTTCCATTTTTCTGGCGCTTCCATGAAGTGCATCATCTTGACGAAATGCTGGATACAACTTCAGCACTGCGGTTTCATTTTGGCGAGGTGGTGCTGTCATCGCTGGTGCGGGCTGCCGTGATTTTTGTGCTGGCACTGCCACTGTCTTCTGTTATCGTTTTTGAAGCTTTGGTTTTGGTGTCTGCCCTGTTTCATCACTCCAACCTCAAACTTCCTGCAGGTTTTGAACGTGCCCTCAGCTGGGTTGTTGTGACGCCGTCCATCCATTGGGTACATCATCACGCCAAGCGCAGTGACACGGATTCAAATTATTGCACGGTGCTGTCGGTGTGGGACAGGCTGTTTGGAAGCCGCAGCAAGACCGTGCGGAGCACTGATATGCCCATCGGTATCGAAGGCACTTATGAACGCCGTATTGTCCGCCTTATTCTCAAACCGTTTCAGCGTTAACTTCACTGGCACTTGATGTGCATCACTTTGGCTGGGAAGCCATGTGGTGTTGTTGCTGTGTTGTAACGGCACAGGTTTGTGGAGTTTTTGTTTTGAGTGTGGAGTTGCTGCAAATCAGGGATGACGTGCGACGCGCGCGTGATGCTGAATCTGCGCATATGGAAGCGGCCCTGAAAATTGATGGCGCGAAATATCTGCGCCTGGCTCGTCTACGCGATATCTTGCGCGAACGTGGTTTTGGAAATGCTGATTGTTTTGAACTGAAGAATACACTCGGTGAGGCGCCCCAGCTATGGCTTGATCTTCGTCACCGTGTGACAATCGAGCCTGATGCAGGAACCTATCGATTGACCGTTCATGGTGTTGACCACATTGAAGTCGTGCTGGAAACTATCAGCCTTGATGAAGCTGTTGCAACCAGCGTGAAGGTGTTGGCACACAGCAAGGTTAGGGCATCGAGAGATATGTCATCAAAAGACGTCCAAAGCGCCGTGAGCAGTTCATCAAACCATGCAACTCTGGCCTATGTTTGGCTCACGGGCGTCATCACCGGCGTGGCAGCTTTGTCTCTCTATGCTATCTTATTGAAAAAAATGCCGTTTTAGGCTCTTTTCAACCGTTACATTTGGTAACACCTTTTGATTTCTATGCAGCGACTGGGATTGTTACCTCTGGTGTGACAATTTCATGAATCGGTTCTTGATGCCTCTTACTCAAACGAATGCCCAGCTGATGCCAACGCCCAAAGGCGATGGGGCTTTGCCGCAACGCTTGGGTGGGTTTTCAACGATTGCAGCAGCGCTTGATTATGCGGCGCAAGGTAAAACCGGTTTTAATTTTTATGGCGGCAAGGGGCAGTTGGCCCATGTGCTGTCCTATGCTGATCTTCGTCACCGTGCCATTTCTACTGCCCGCAAATTATTGAGTGCAGGGTTGAAGCGCGGCCAGCGGGTGGCCGTCGTAGCAGAATCCGGGCCGGATTTCATGGCAGTGTTTTTCGGCTGCCAATATGCGGGCCTTGTTCCTGCTCCGGTACCTTACAGCATGTATATTGGTGGCAAGGACGCTTACATTGCGAAGGTCGCCGGCATGTTCCGAGCGGCAGATGTGGCCGCCGTCATCACCTCAGAAGATTTGAAAGATCATATTTCCGCTGGTGCTGCCGATGCAAAAGTGGCTCTGGTATTGACGCACGAACAATTGAGCGCATTTCCCGAAGCCATGGTGCGGCTCGAAGGTTTTGGTGCTGACGAAGTGGCGTATGTGCAATATTCGTCTGGCTCCACATCCGCACCTAAAGGCGTTCTCATCAACCAAAGCGCCATCATGGCCAATACCACGGCACTGGTGCTGCATGGCTTGAAGGCGAGGCCGGAAGACCGGGCGTTTTCCTGGTTGCCTCTTTACCACGACATGGGGCTTGTTGGATTTTGTCTCGCACCCATGGTGGCGCAGGTGACGGTTGACTATCTCGCCACAACATCCTTCGCGCGTCGGCCTGCCTTGTGGTTGCGTTTGATGAGCGAGAACAAATGCACGATCTGTTCGTCGCCAACGTTCGGATACGACCTTGCAGCAAAACGCATTGCAGGCGATGCAATTACGCTTGACCTGTCGCATTGGCGTGCTGCCGGCATTGGTGGCGACATGGTGCGGGCTGACGTATTGACGCGCTTTGCCGAAACGCTTGCGGTATCCGGCTTCAATGCACGGGCCTTCCTGCCGAGCTATGGTATGGCCGAAGCGACTTTGGCGATTACAATCAGCGATGTGGACCACCCTATCAAAATCGACACGGTTGATTTGGCTGCGTTGAAAACCAGACAACGTGCAGTTCCTTCCAAGAAGGTTGGTGAAGGATTAGCGCGCAGTTTTGTGGTCTGCGGGCCGGTGATTCCCGATCACGAACTTCAGGTGCGTGGTGAGAACGGCGCTGTGTTGGGGGAACGTATGGTGGGCCGTATTCACGTGCGTGGCCCCAGTTTGATGGCCGGCTATTTCAATGCGCCGGAAGCCACTGCACAAACGATAGGTACAGATGGTTTCCTCGACACGGGCGACATGGGCTATTTGCTGAATGGAGAAGTTGTCATTACGGGTCGTGTCAAGGATTTGATTCTGCACAATGGCCGCAACATCTGGCCACAGGATCTGGAATGGGCGGCTGAAAACAACTCACCCCTCAAGTCCGGTGAGGCTGCGGCCTTTGCAGTTGAGGATGAAGACGGCAATGACACTGTGGTGGTTTTGGTGGAGTGCAAGTTGAGCGATACCGACCAACAGGAAGCGTTGCGCCGTGCAGTGCATACGTCGGTGCATCAGGTGGCAGGAGTTGTGTGCAAAATCGTTCTGGTGCCACCACGCAGTTTGCCGTTCACGTCGTCAGGAAAATTATCGCGTGCCGGTGCAAGGGAAGGCTACATCGCCGGGGAAATTTCCGAAGTCGGAACGCCAGCGTCTCATAAATGACGCTGAATATCGCAGTCACCGGTGCGTCGGGCTTTGTTGGCAAAGCGCTTTTGCCATTGCTAGCGAATGCTGGACATCGGGTTTCAATATTGGTGCGCAACCCTGATGCTACTGTTTTTGGCGATGGCATTCGTGTGATCACAGGTGGATTGCAAGATGTTTTCGCACTGCAAAGCCTCACTCAAAATGCCGATGTTGTTGTGCACATTGCAGGGGTCATCAGTGGCATCCGGCGTGCAGATTTTATGTCGGCCAACTTTGAAGGCACTGTGGCGCTGGTTAAAGAGGCAAAGGCCAGTGGTGTAAAGCGTTTCGTTTACATCTCGTCACTAGCGGCGCGGCAACCCTCGCTCAGTGCCTATGGTGAAAGCAAAGCCGCTGCCGAACAGGCCCTGCTTGAAATGGCGGGGGAGATGGAGGTCTGCATCATTCGACCGGCGGCTATTTATGGTCCGGGTGATAAAGCCACATTGCCCTTGCTGCAAATACTGATGTCGCGTGTTGCATTTATCCCCGGCGCTGCGGAAGCGAAGTTTGCAATGATCCATGTTGAAGATGTGGCACGGGCGCTTTCTGACGCTGTTCGCGGGCCGACGGGTATTTTCGAATTGCATGATGGTGCAAGTAGCCACAGCTGGCAGGAAATGCTCCGGATTTCTCGCCAGCATTTTGGAACGCCCAACTACATCTACTACATTCCAAAAGCATTGGCTCTGGGTGTGGGACACATGGGTGATGCTGTTGCCAAATTACGCAATCGCGCCACACTGGTTAACAGTTCACAGATCCGGCAAATCTATCACGCCGATTGGTGCGTTAAAGGCACTTCATGGCCCCTGAAAAATTCCATCTCATTACAAGACGGATTGCCGCAGACCATTCGCTGGTATCAGGCGCAAGGTTTGTTGCCACAACACCATGTCGGCGATAGAAGCACCGCAGATTCAGGAACCGCAGGTTAGGACATGACCGAAGCAGAAATTACGACCGAGATTTGTGCCTTGTTGGCCCCTCACAACAAAGAGAATGTTGAGTTGAAATCTACAACCGATATTCCGGCTGAACTCAACATTGATTCAGTTGGTGTGCTGGATTTCATCATGGATGTGGAAGACAAGTTCGATGTTGAAATTCCGATGAATGTTGTTGCGGAAACGCGGACTGTAGGTGACCTTGTTGCGGTCGTGCAGAAGCGCATCAAAAAGGATTGAATGATGGTAGACCTTCTCGACAAGCACAAGAATATCATTGATCGCTTCGAGCGCATGATGCAGCTCGGCGTCAATGCCATGGGCCCAACCAATGATGAAATCCTGTCGCCTACACGCGCCATCATCAAGGGCCGCGAAACCATTCTGGCTGGCACCAACAATTACATGGGCATGACCTTCACGCAGTCCTGTGTTGATGCGGGCAAGAAAGCGCTGGATGAATTCGGCACGGGCACAACAGGGTCTCGCGTGGCGAATGGCAATTATGCCATGCACACAGAACTTGAAAAGGAACTGGCGAAGTTTCTGCAGAAGAAGCATTGCATCGTTTTTACCACGGGTTATCAAGCCAATCTTGGCATGATGTCCGGCCTTGCAGGGCCACGCGATACAATCTACCTCGATAGTGACTCGCACTCATCGATCTATGACGGATGTACGTTGTCGGGTGCGAAGTTGGTACGTTTCAGGCACAATGATGCTGCTGATCTCGACAAGCGCATGGCACGTTCGGAAGGTGAAGAGGGCGGCAAGCTGGTGGTACTTGAGGGCATTTACTCAATGCTGGGGGATCGTGCGCCACTTGCAGATTTCGTTGAAGTGAAGAAAAAGCACGGCTTCCAATTGCTTGTGGATGAAGCGCATTCCTTTGGTGTGTTAGGCCCGAATGGACGTGGCCTTGCCGATGAAGCAGGACTTGAACACGAGGCCGATTTTGTTGTCGGCACCTTCTCCAAGAGCGTGGGTTCCATCGGCGGATTTGGCGCAGGCGACCATCCGCTGTTTGAAGTGCTTCGCTATGCGATGCGGCCCTATCTGTTCACCGCATCATCGTCGCCCGCCACCATCGCGACCTCACTTGAGGCCATACGTGTTTTGGCGCGGGAGCCCGAACGCCGGGACAGCATTCGTGCGAACTCTGACCGCTTGTTCAAAGGCTTCAAAACGTTGGGTTTCGAGATGGGCTGCGATGAAGTGAGCCCTGTCATTGCAGTGAAATGCAAAGATGAGATTTCAACCATTCAAATGTGGAATGCGATTTTGGAAGCGGGAGTCTATGTC
>JANMEM010000421.1:0-2283 GCA_031376985.1 Hyphomicrobiales bacterium | reverse complement strand
GTAGGGGTCGCCTACGGTGTCACCGGTGACTGATGCCTTGTGAGCTTCGCTGCCCTTCAGGTGCTTGACGCCCTTTGAGTCAACAAAGCCGTCTTCAAAGCTTTTCTTCGCATTGTCCCAGGCACCGCCACCTGCGGTCATGGAAATCGCTACGAACAGGCCGTTGACGATCACACCCATCAACATGGCACCGACGGCGGAGAAGGCTTGGGCCTGCCCTGCGATGGCATTGATGACGACGTAGACAACGATGGGCGACAGAACTGGCAGCAACGACGGTAAGATCATTTCCTTGATCGCTGCCTTGGTCAACAGGTCTACTGCGCGGGCGTAATCAGGCTTGGTGGTGCCTTTCATTATGCCTGGGTTTTCCTTGAACTGACGACGCACCTCCACCACGATGGCCTGTGCGGCGCGGCCCACTGCCATCATCGACATGCCGCCAAAGAGATAGGGCAACAAGCCGCCGAACAACAAGCCGACGACCACATAGGGATTCGACAGGTCGAAGGACACTTTCAGGTTAGGGAAGAAAGTGGCCAAGTCTTGCGTATAAGCGGCGAACAACACGAGTGCGCCCAAACCTGCTGACGCAATGGCATAGCCCTTGGTCACCGCCTTGGTGGTGTTGCCCACCGCGTCAAGTGCATCCGTGTTGTGGCGCACTTCTTTTGGAAGTCCTGCCATTTCGGCGATGCCACCTGCGTTGTCGGTGACGGGACCAAACGCATCAAGCGCCACGATCATGCCTGCGAGTGCCAACATGGTTGTCACGGCTACGGCAATGCCGAACAATCCGGCAAGGTTAAACGTGACCAGGATGCCCGCGATGATGATCAGCGCTGGCACTGCTGTTGCTTCCATCGAAACAGCAAGACCTTGAATGACGTTGGTGCCATGGCCGGTAATCGAAGCCTCGGCGATGGAGTTTACCGGGCGCTTGCCCGTGGCGGTGTAATATTCGGTGATCCAGATGATGCCAGCCGTAATCAGCAAACCGACGATACCGCAATAGAACAGGTGGCGTGGCGTGTAGCCACCAAGATCTGCCGACATATCGCCGAACACGTAAGACGTAACCGGCCAGAGCACGACCAGCGAAAGCAAAGCTGTTGCAATCACGCCCTTGTATAACGCGCCCATGATATTGCCTGATGCACCGAGCTTCACAAAGTAAGTGCCAATGATCGAGGTGATCACGCAGGCACCGCCGATGGCGAGTGGCAGCACCATGCCAGCCAACTTGTAGGCTTCAGGCAATGCGATGGCCGCAAGAACCATGGTTGCAACGGTTGTAACCACATAGGTTTCGAACAGGTCCGCCGCCATGCCAGCACAGTCGCCGACGTTGTCACCAACGTTGTCAGCGATTGTTGCGGGGTTGCGTGGATCATCCTCGGGAATGCCCGCTTCAACCTTGCCCACCATGTCGCCGCCGACGTCTGCACCCTTGGTGAAGATGCCGCCGCCAAGACGCGCAAAAATTGAAATCAATGAAGCGCCAAATGAGAGTGCAACAAGTGCGTCAATTACCGTGCGTGAAGTTGGTGCAAGTCCGAGCGACCCCGTGAGGAAGCCGAAGTATAAGACCACGCCGAGCAAGCCGAGGCCCGCAACCAGCAAGCCCGTCACAGCGCCAGCCTTGAACGCAAGGTCCAAACCACCAGCAAGGGACTTTGTTGCAGCTTGTGCCACGCGTACGTTGGCGCGCACAGAAACATTCATGCCGATGAAGCCAGCGAGGCCAGACAAAATAGCGCCAATGGCGAAGCCACCCGCAGCAAACTTGCCGAGCAGTAGCCAGGTGAGAATGAAAATTGCCACGCCGACATAAGCGATTGTGGTGTATTGACGCTTCAAATAAGCCGATGCGCCCTCGCGCACGAGGCCAGAAATTTCTTGCATACGGGCAGAACCAGCATCAGCAGCCATCAGGCTGCGCGTGGTGAAAATGCCGTACACGATGGACAACGCGCCCGCGAGCACGATCAACCAGAGTGTGGAATACATATCTTGATCCTTGAGTTACAGTTGGCCCAAACCCCGCTGTTGGCCGCGTCGTGAACTCAAGATCACGGAATCGCGCTTCCCTGCCAAAGGGCTCAGTAATGGTTGCGGTATGCCAAATTTGCGCCACAAACTCAATGGGCGAAACGCATCAAAATGAATGTGCGAATGAGCGGCGTACATCAAAAATATGAGGGAAAAATTTTTTATTATCGGCTTGGAGGACTGGGCGTTTCGTGCAACGGTTGTATAGGCGGGGCCATTCAGAAAACGGAG
>JANMEM010000341.1:0-3035 GCA_031376985.1 Hyphomicrobiales bacterium | reverse complement strand
CCCGCTCTGTTGTCATCATGTCGATAAAATACGGGCCTCGCAAGTGTTCTTGCAAGGCCCGCAGATATTTAAAGTCGATTACTTGAGGTCGTCGGCCTTGATATAGCCTGAGTCGACCAACATCTTCTGGATGTCGCCCTTGCCAACGGAATATGGTGTCAGCAGGAACGATGGAACAACCTTCACACCATTGTTATAGGTCTTTGTGTCGTTGATTTCCGGCTCTTTGCCGCTCATGACAGCATCAACCATCTTGGCTGTAACCTTGGCAAGTTCGCGCGTGTCCTTGAACACGGTTGAATATTGTTCGCCAGCCATCATGCCCTTGACCGATGCCAATTCAGCATCCTGTCCGGTGACGATTGGCATCTTCTGGTCGCCGGTGCCATAACCAACACCCTTGAGCGAGGAAATGATACCGCGTGACAGACCATCGTAAGGAGCCAGAACGCCGTTGACCTTCTTGTCAGTGTAGAAAGCTGACAGCAGGTTATCCATGCGGGCCTGTGCAACAGCACCATCCCAACGCAGCGTACCGACCTTGTCCATGCCCATCTGGCCAGACACAATGACGATGTCTTTCGAATCGATCATCGGTTGCAGAACGGACATTGCACCGTTGTAGAAGTAGCCGGCATTGGTATCGTCTGGCGAACCGCCGAAAAGTTCAACATTGTATGGACCAGCGCCTGAAGCCTTGAGGCCTTCGACCAGCGATGTGGCCTGCAATACGCCTACGCCGAAATTGTCGAATGTTGTGTAATAATCAACATTCGCGGTCTTGGTGATCAGGCGGTCATAGGAGAACACCTTGGCACCGCCGTCATGGGCTTTTTGCAAAACGTCTGACAAGGTGGAACCGTCGATGGCGGCAATGATCAGAACCTTGGCACCCTTGGTGACCATGTTTTCAATCTGGGCCAGCTGGTTTGGAATATCGTCTTCGGCATATTGAAGATCGGTTTCATAGCCAAGCGCCTGGAATTCCTTGACCATGGATTCGCCGTCGGAAATCCAGCGGGTTGAAGATTTTGTCGGCATGGAAATGCCAACCAAGCCCTTGCCTTCGGCCAAGGCCACGCCCGACGTAAGGGCAACGGCTCCGGCAACCGTGGTTGCCAGGAAATGTCTGCGATTCATCATATAAGGTATCCTCCCTGTTGAAGGCTTCATATGTCCCTAAAACGACAGGGCTTGTGTTGAAGCCGAGGGGACTCTTAGAGTGCGGTTGTGACCTGATCAAGGATTTTGTATGACAATTGGGAAAGTGCAACAGTTGCGCCCGCGGGCAGTCAAAAGTACCAATGGCGGCAAGCTGCACCGGCTGATCGCGCGTGGCATTGGTGAGCGGATCTTAGGCGGCGAATTTGCGCCGGGAACACTTTTGCCCAACGAAGCGGCATGGGGCGAAATCTACAACGCCAGCCGCACGGCTGTTCGTGAAGCCATCAAGGCCCTGTCGGCCAAAGGGCTGATTGCGTCCCGCCCGAAAGTTGGTTCCAGGGTTGAACCCAAAATCCGATGGAACCTGCTTGACCGGGACGTGCTGGCCTGGCACCGCTCCGCCACCGACCGCAAAGCCTTTCTGATCTCAACACAGGAATTCCGCCGCATTGTCGAGCCGGGCATTGCCGAACTTGCGGCCCGCAAACGCACCACGAAGCAAATTGATCAAATGGTCAGTGCATTGGACGACATGCGCAGCGCCAAGTCCCATCCGGAAATGGTGGCTGCTGATGTGCAGTTTCACGAAGTGCTGTTGATGGCAGCCAACAACGACTTGCTGGTGCCGTTCAATATTCTGATTGATGAAACGCTCGCCAATTTGTTTGACTTCACCACCCAGCGCAACCCGCATTATCGGCAGGCGTTGAAGTTACATGAGGCCATCGCAAGGGCGGTGATTGCCGGGGACCCCGCCGCTGCCCGCAAGGCCATGCTGGCGCTGCTGGATGATACGGACGAAATCGTGTTGATGACGGGCAAGCGGAAGTAGTGCTCATGCTTTGAAAGACGCCAGCACTTCCATGGCGTCAAAGCGCCGATCCCATTGCACGAAGAAATGATCGTGATAATAGCCCGCCACAACATTGGCGCTGATATTTTCTTTGCCCAGCGCCGTCGCAATGGCCGCTGTCAGTCCTACTGCTGAGAGTGACGAGTGAATGGTGAGGCTGATTTTTGCCCAAGCCTCGGATGCGAGACTGCGCTGTTCCAATTCCGCGAGAGGCATCACGATTGTCACTCCTTCGTTCTCCCGAATAATGGCAAAGGGAACCATAGTTGCCAGTAAATTATTGTCTGAAGACAGGCTGACAAAACCAAATGGATTTTCATCCAGAACAGGTTCCATCGTCGACAATAAAACCTGCAAATTATTTTCACCGGACATTCAGAGTTTCCTCAAAAACACACTGCGCACTTTGTGATCAGCCCCCTTGCGCAAGACCAAATCCGCCCGGGGTCTGGTCGGCAAGATGTTTTCGCGCAGGTTCACCAGGTTGATGCTATTCCAGATGCGGGTGGCGGTTTCGACGGTTTCCGTGTCGGACAGCGACGCATAGCGATGGAAATAGGATTTGGGATCTTTGAAAGCCCCATTGCGCAGGGAGAAGAAGCGCTCAATATACCACTGTTTCAAGTCGTCTTCTTCGGCGTCGATGAAGATTGAATAATCAAAGAAGTCAGACGTGTTTGGAATACCGCGTCCATCGCGTGGTGGCCTGCCGGTTTGCAGCACGTTGATGCCTTCGATGATCAAGATATCCGGCTGGTCGATCAATTGGGTCTTGTCGGGCAACACATCGTAAGTGAGGTGGGAATAGAGCGGTGCTTCGACGTCCCGTTCCCCTGATTTTATGTCCGACATAAATCGCAAGATGCGTTGCAAGTCATAGCTTTCCGGAAAGCCCTTGCGATTCATCAGGCCTTCACGGTGCAGAACCTCGTTGGGCATGAGGAAGCCGTCAGTTGTGACAAGATCGACTTTTGGATGCGAAGGCCAGCGTGAGAGCAAGCGGCGGAGAATTCGCGCG
>JANMEM010000267.1:0-18815 GCA_031376985.1 Hyphomicrobiales bacterium | reverse complement strand
GAGTGGTGAGTCAATGAAGATGTTGGCTTTGGGTGCCTTGCCGTGGTCCATGAGATAGACCAGATCGGTGACAACTTCCTGGGTGCGCTCTACGGCGAATGATGGGATGAGAAGCACGCCGCCTCGTGCTGCGGCTGCGTTCAATTCGCCCGCCATCTGGTCCCGGCGTTCCTCAACACCACGTTCAAAACGGTCCTTGTTGCCGTAGGTGGATTCACACACCACGAAGTCCCATGTGGTTGGGCCTTCGGGATCGGCTTCCAACATTTTGTTGTCAGGGCCAATGTCGCCGGAGAACAGCAGACGGATCGGCTTTTTGCCGGGGTTGTCGATTTCCGTTTCAATCGATGCGGAACCCAGCAGGTGACCCGCATTCCAATAGCGCATGCGGATGCCGGGAGCCGGTTCGAACCATTGTTCGTAGTCATGGCCGTGCATAAGCGTCACGGCCATTTCAGCGTCAATGACGCCGTACATAGGCTCGACTTCAGGCAAGCCTTTGCGGGCATTGCGCTCGTTCAGTTTCTTGACTTCAGTTTCCTGAATGAAACCAGAGTCCGGCAGCATAATGGTGCATAAATCCTTCGTGCCGTCGGTGCAGTGAATGGTCTTGTCGAAACCCTGCTTCACCAGCTTTGGCACCAGACCTGTGTGGTCAATATGCGCGTGAGTAAGGACCAGCGCAGAAATCGCTTTCGGGTCAAACGGAAAGGCACGGTAATTCAACTCGGATTCCGTTCGCGCACCTTGGAACATGCCGCAATCGACAAGCACTTTTGCGGTGTCGGTTTCGATCATATAGCAGGAGCCGGTGACTGTGCGGGATGCGCCGTGAAATCTGAGTTTGACCGTCATGATGTTCAACCTTTTGGAATAATGAGACCGGACTTTTTCAGCGAGTCCCACGTTTGCTCCGGCGTATCTGCCATTGTAAACATGTCGAGATCATGGGCGCTGATCAGTCCGGTGTCTGCAAAATTCTGGAAATTAATGGTCTTGGTCCAGAACTTTGAATCATAGAGTACAACGGGCAAAGGCTTGGTCATTTTGCCGGTTTGCCGCAACGTCAAGAGTTCGAAGAGTTCGTCCATGGTGCCAAAGCCACCGGGGAACACCACAAGTGCTGCGGCCCGCATGGCAAAGTGCATTTTGCGCATGGCGAAATAGTGAAAGCGAAACGTCAGGTCGGGCGTGGAATAGGCGTTGGGCTCCTGCTCCATGGGAAGCGTGATGTTGTAGCCGATGGTGGGTGCCTCAACTTCATAGGCGCCCCGGTTGGCGGCCTCCATGATGCCGGGACCACCACCTGTGGCTATGACATTGTAAAGAGGTTTTGTGCTGTGTTTGGCACCACCCTCCAACGAGCAGAGTTTTGCAAAGTTGCAAGCCCCCTCATACCAGCCTGTGGCCTCACCTTCCTTGACGCGGGCGGAACCGAATACAACAACAGTAGTCTCAACACCCCAAGCCCTGAGGCACTCTTCGGCTTTCTGGTATTCCAGTTGAAACCGGATGCCTCTTGTGGAATCACCCAGTATGAAATCCGGGTCTGCCGCAGGCAAACGATAGGCCGAGGCTGCCATTTGCGGCTTGTTTGAGGGATGTATGGTCACACGTGTTTCCTGTCAGCACTGGTTGCGTAACCACAGCTTTGAAGTAAAGTCTGGTTCGTATCAAGTTGCCATCTTCCAAAAAGGTTTGCAGTTCATGTCGAAGTCGTTTGCCGAAGTGTTCCAGGTTTCCAATCCAAAAACCTTCAAATTGAGCGACTGTGATCCGCGCGACAAATGCGGCTTGGAAGACAAGGACAAGGTGAAGGCAAAAACGGCTGAGGATGCTGCGCGAATCGATGAATTGCAGAATTGTCTCTATGCCGAGGGAAAACGGGCAATACTGGTCATTCTTCAAGGCATTGATTGCTCAGGTAAAGACGGAACCGTGCGGGCGGTTTTGAACACCTGCGGGCCCATCGGGGTGCAGATTGCGTCGTTCAAAGCACCGACCGCGGAAGAATTGTCACATGATTATCTTTGGCGCATTCACAAGGTTGTGCCGCCGAAAGGCTACATCGGCGTGTTCAACCGTTCGCATTATGAAGACGTGCTGGTGGTCAAGGTGAAGGGCTATGCGAGCCCTGAAGCCATTGAAAAGCGCTATGATGAAATCAACCAGTTTGAAAAGCAGCTGACGCAAAATGGCGTGACTGTCTTGAAATTCATGCTCAACATTTCCAAGGATGAGCAAGCTGTGCGCTTGAAGGAGCGCATTGAAGACCCGGCGAAACGCTGGAAATTCAATCCTGATGATCTCGAAGACAGGAAGCGCTGGGACGAATTCATGGCGGCCTATGATATTGCGCTGAAGCGCTGCTCCACCGACCAGGTGCCATGGCATGTGATACCGGCTGACCGGAACTGGGTTCGCAATTATGTGATCGGGCGGATTGTGCGGGAAAAGCTTGAGGAGATGAATCCGCAGTTTCCTGAGGCCAAGGGCTGGGATCCGAAGACGGTTGTCATTCAGTGAATTCAAGACCGGAGAAGAATTCATGAGGGTAGCGAACATCATTCCGGTGATTTTGAGTGGCGGCTCTGGAACGCGCCTCTGGCCCCTGTCGCGAAAGGGACGCCCCAAGCAGTTTTTGAAATTTGGCGGAGAACACAGCCTTATCCAGGACACCATGCTGCGCTGTTCAGGGGATATTTTTGACAAGGTGCCGATTTTGGTTGGTGCGTCTGATCACAGGTTCATGCTGGCGGACTCTGCGCAAAGTCTGGGCTTTTCGCCTGATATCATTTTGGAACCAATGCGTCGGGACTCCTGTGCTGCTATTGTCGTTGGTGCATTGCTTGCGATGGAACGGGACGAAAACAGTATTGTGCTGATTGTGGCAGCCGACCATCACATTCCAGACAGGGCCGAATTTTCCCAAGCTGTGGCTGCTGCTGTTCCCGCGGCAAAAGCGGGATTGCTTGTCACCTTTGGCGTAAAACCTGATTTTCCCTCGACCGGCTATGGCTACATTCTGCCAGGTGAACGGACGTCGTTTGGTAATGTTGCCGGTGTCGACCGATTTGTTGAAAAGCCGGATTTGCAGACAGCGGCGCATTACATTGGTTCCGGCTATTTGTGGAACAGCGGTAATTTTTTGTTCGAGGCCAAGGCTTTCATAGGTGAGGCCAGAAAACACGCTCCTCAGGTCGTGGAGGCGATGGAGAAAGCCTTGCAACTTGCAGACCGCGATGCTGATTTTGTGAGGCTTCACGATGCCAGTTTTGCGGCATCACCACAGACTTCCGTTGATTATGCAATCATGGAAAAAACCAGCAAGGTTTGCGTTTTGCCGGTCGATTATCGTTGGAGCGATATTGGTTCGTGGGATGCGGTTGCAGCGGCTCTGCCCCTCGATGATTTGGGAAATTCGATCGTCGGGGAAGTGGTGCTTGAGCAATCAAGTGGTGTGGTTGTTCATTCGCAAGGCATTCTGACAGCAGTTGTGGGATGCAGTGATATTGTTGTTGTGACAACCAAGGATGCTGTGTTGGTGGCAAAACGTGGCCAGACTGAAGCTGTAAAACTGCTTGTTGATCAATTGAACAGTGATGGACTGGGTTACTACATCTGATCCACAGATTTCGCCCCAGCGGATTACAACAAGATTTAGGTCCAGACAGCCTGTTTTGATTACCTCCTGTTAACCATAATCACCTAAATCTTGGATTGCGCTGATGTTGTCGGCGTTTACGAAATCTTATTTTGAGGTGCTCAATGCGCTGTCTCATTGTTCTCGCGAGTCTTGTTGTCTGTCATGCTGGGAATGCATTTGCTGCCTCAGACGGTGCTCTGATTGAAGTTGTTCAAGGCTCGGCATTTTTGACCACGGAAAGCGGTTTGACCAAGGCCCAAACCGGCATGACACTGTCTGTCGGTCAGGAAGTGGTACTGAAAGACAATGCCACGGCAATACTCTCTAATTCTGAAACGGGTTGTTTTGTGAGCTTGCGCGAAGCGGGAACGTATCGTGTGCCAGATATGGCGGATTGCAGGGCTGGTACGGCCATGGTTCTCAAAACGGGTTTTCAAATCACCCCGACCAATGGTTTTCCGCCACCACCGCCCGCGCCATTCGCCGGGGCGAGTGTTGAAAGCCTTGTTGTAGGGCTTGGGTTTGCCGGAGTGGTTGCTGGTGCAGCACTTTATACTTTTGTTACAACAACAGATGAGCCCATCAGCGGTCCATAAACGCCTAGCGAGAGTGTTGCAGCAGTACAGATCTTAGTTTGCGCCCCTGATTCCCGTCAATCTCTGGATGAGCGGTTTGTAGCGGCGTTGGCAATAACGGTGTGAAGACCCCACGAATGTTGGACTCGCCGGAACGGGTTTTCAGTTTTTCGTAAAATGTTCAGAATATTAGCTGAATCTTTATCTATTTGAATTTTCTACAAAAAATGCCAAGTTATAGATGGTTAAGTCGTTTCTGACGCAAAGGGGCAGGTGTGGCCTCAAATCCACATTTTGTCAGAATCTCACAAATCAGGGTTGACTCCTTCCGCAAACTCCTGCAACTCCAATGTCGAGATTATAACGCGACTAAGGGGTTCTCAAAACAATGAAGAAATTTTCATCGATTATTGCAGCTATGGCTATGCTGACAAGCACAGTTGCTGTGGCTGCCGAAACAACCGCAACGGTTTCTGACTTCAGCGGAAAAGTTCTGGTCAACCGTGGCCAAGGCTTTGTGCCATTGTCAGGCAAAATGGCGCTTTCCACCGGTGACAAATTGATGGTCGGCGAAAATTCGTTTGCTGTCTTGTCCTATGCTGAGTGTGCGGTTTCCCTGTCAAGTCCAGCAATTGTGACCGTTGCCCAGAAGGCTCCTTGCGTTGATGGCGCTTCCGCTGATGCGGTCGTCGTTCAGCCTGTAGCTGACCTCGACATGGCACCTGCTCCTTACTTCCCTCTGCCATTGATTTTGCTGGGCGTTGGTGCCGTGGCTGTTGGCGTGGTTGTCGTAACCGGCGTGTTGGACGATAACAACAACATCGGTATCAGCGGCCCATAATTCAAAAAAGGCTGAGAACCAGCCTCTTTGTATTGGATCAAATAGTTTTGAAGAGGCCATGAACATTTGTTTGTGGCCTCTTTGGTTTTTGAGATGTTTTAGTGATTCCGGTCATGTTTTGGAATTGATCAGCGGGGAATACCGGGAATGACGGAAAGCACATCGTCACAACATAAAATCTGGATCTATCTGGTTTTGGCCTGGCTGGCATTCATGATACTTGCAGGTGGAACATCGTTACCATCAACGTTTGTGGTGATCATTCAAACTTCCACGTCACTCTTAGTTTTGGCTTGGGCACTCTGGTTGCTGCGTGAAGGGTTTCCGACCACGATTGCGGCCCTCGGCTGCTTGCTGGCCTTCGGTGCCTTGTGCCTGGTCATGGTCCAGACGATTCCCTTGCCTTTTGAAGTATGGCAAGCTTTCCCCGGGCGACAACTTGTCGGGCGGAGTTTTGCGTTTTTTTCGACAGACAAACCATATTTTCCCGTCAGTTTAAGCGCTGCTTCAACATGGTCAGCGGCCGCGGCCTTGCTGCCTGGTATTGCCGGCTATACGGCGGCACTGACATTCAAGAAGCCTGAATTTCAAAAGATTGCCATGGTTTTCGTGGGCTGCGCCATTCTGGGTGTGATTGTGAGTGTGTTGCAGCGTCTGCAAGGACCGCAAAGCTTCTGGTATTTCTACGGAAACCTTGGAAACAACAACACAACCGGCACCTTCGCGAACCGCAATTTTTTTGGAACGCAACTATTTTCCACCATACCGTTCATCGCTGCGCTGGCCATGACCGCCCGTGAAAATTTTCGTCTGCGGGGCATTTTCATTGCGGGTTTCGCAGTGGTGTATATCGCCATGCTGGTCGTTGGTCTTGGAACCACTGGTTCAAGATCGGCGATCGTTTTTGCGATCGTCTCGGTATTTACGACGCTGTTTTATGTATACAGGGCCAATGCCGGACCGGGCAATCCATCCAGAATGATGAAATCGGTGCTGGCGGTTACCGCTCTGCTTGTCATCCTGTCGCAGGTTGGCATGGTGGCAATTTTGAGATTGGCGAAAACTGACCAGGTTTCCGAATACCGTGATGCAATTTACGTCACATCACTTGAAACGGCAAAAAGCTTTTTTCCGGTGGGTAGCGGCTTCGGGACATTTTCGCGGGTCTATCAAATGTTTGAGACACCCGATAACATCCTGGATCGCTTCGTCAATCATGCCCACAACGACTGGCTTGAAATTGTTGTTGAAGGCGGTCTTCCGGCATTGATTTTGCTGTTCCTGTTCGTCGCCGTCTTTGTTTCCGCTATTGTCATGGCCAGCCGCGCATCCTTTGCTGTTCCGGCCCATGCCTATTTTCGCGCGGCCGTTCTTGCAGCGACATTGCAGCTTCTGCATTCCGTTTTTGACTTTCCTCTGCGGACCCCAGCCATGATGGTCTATTTTGCTGTCTGTTGCGGTATGATGGCATTGAGCGGGGGGAAGGAAAAATCGATGCCGCAGTCACCGCAACAGCGATATTCCAAGACCGCACACAGGCCAGCGGTTTCGGGACAGCGCAGCGGAAGTTTCAGGCCGAAAATATGATTTTTTGGCACTGCCGCCTATATGTTGACCCAAAGTTGCGCTAGGGCCGCGCTTGTGAAAATGGAATATGGAGCGATCCACCATTTGGCCGGGGGAAAATAATTTGATCGATCTGCACAGTCATATTTTGCCGGAAGTTGATGACGGTGCCAAAAGCTATGATGAGGCCTTGAACATGGCGCGCATGGCCGTTGCCGATGGTATTCAAGTCATGGCCTGCACGCCGCATTTCATGCCTGGCATGTATGACAATCAGGCACAGGATATTCGCGAGCGGATCGCGCACCTCAATGACGTATTGCTGCACGAAAATATAGATCTGGCGCTCGTCGTCGGTTCTGACGCTCACATCCGTCCTGATTTTGTGTCATGTTTGCGGGGCAAGCAGACCTTGACGCTGCATGACAGCCGCTATGTGCTGTTTGAACCACCGCACAATCTTTTGCCGCCCCGTATGGAAGATATCCTTTTTGACATATCGGTGGCGGGTTATGTGCCCATTCTTACCCATCCCGAGCGGCTCAAATGGATAGAAGGCAATTACCCTATCGTCCAAAAACTGGCCCAAGACGGCGTGTGGATGCAAATAACTGCCGGATCATTGACGGGCCGCTTTGGAAAGCGTCCGCAATATTGGGCCCAGCGCATGTTGGCCGAAGGATTGGTCAGCATACTTGCCACAGATGCCCACAATACCAAATCACGTCCGCCGATTCTTTCGGAAGCATATGAGCTTGCCAAAACCGAACTTGGAATGGACGAAGCTACCCATCTTGTAGTAACAAGGCCGGAGTGCATACTCGCAAACGAGGGGCCCGAAACTGCCCCCCCACTTGTAACGCCCAAACCGGTATCCAAGAGATCATTTTTGCACCGACTTTTTAGAGTGGAGACATGATCATGATTGTCAAAAAACTCCAGGCTCTGTGCCTGTTGATCTTTTGTGCAGTGTTGCTTGCAGGCTGCCCGGGGGGCAGTGGATTGAACGATTCCGATTCAGCGCCCAGTGCACTTTCCGCCAATGGCAAGAAGGGCGTGGGAGGCGCTGCGGCAGTCAACGCACAAAAAATATTTGCAGCCAATAGCCAGACTGCAAATGCTGCCGGTGAAGATTACAAAATTGCGCCGCTCGACGTGTTGGAAATCACGGTTCTCAATGTGCCTGACATAAGCCGGACGGTGCAGGTGTCCACAAGCGGGAATATTTCGATGCCCCTGATCAAGACAGTTCAGGCAGGCGGAAAAACATCGGCCCAACTTGAGCAGGAACTTGCCCGGAAACTAGAAGCAGGTTATTTGCAATCGCCGCAGGTTTCGGTTTACGTCAAGGAATACAACAGTCAGCGCATCACTGTAGACGGCGCGGTGATGAAGCCCGGGATTTTCCCGATCACAGGTAAAGTCTCACTGCTGCAATCCATCGCCCTTGCTGAAGGGCTGAATGCCGTGGCAGACCCTACAGGAATTTTGCTGTTCCGAATTGTTGACAACAAGAGGCTTGCCGCCCGCTACGATCTCAAGCTAATTCGCAGTGGCAAACTTGATGATCCGCAGTTGCAGGCAGGTGATATTGTCATGGTCGATGAAAGTACAGCACGAACCACAATGAGGGACATCAAGGAAGCACTCCCGCTCACAGGGCTTTTCCAGCTTTTGCTGCTGTAGAACATTGAAGTTGCTATGCAATACAACAACCAGATTCCAAGATCAAACGACCCCTCCAGGCAAGCCCTTGTGCCTGGAGAGCAAGTGGGTGCGCCTGAGCTTTACCAGCGCGGCGGTGCATACCCCTATTTCCCGGCCTATGATGCGATGCCGGAGCCCGTCGGCGGTACTGATCTCTATCACTATTTGCGGATCGCAACCAAATACAAGTGGGTGGTTGCGGGAATCGTATTGACGGGCCTGCTTTTGGCCATTGTGTTGACGTTCCTGATGACGCCAATTTACCGGGCGACTGCCACACTGCAAATTGACCGTGAGGCCATGAACATTGTGGACGTCGGTGCTGTTCAGCCTAACGAGCGGCAGGAAGGGTTGGAATTTTATCAAACCCAATACGCCTTGCTCGCCAGCAGGTCTGTTGCGGAACGTGTGTCTTCAACACTGGGCCTTTCGGCTGACCCCGGGTTCCTCAAAAAGAAAAAATCAATCGTTGCCGTTGTCACGGATCTGGTGACGGGCGGCCAAGGCGAACAAACAGAAGCTGCGGTCAAAACCCAGGAAGCAATCGCAAACGATACCGTGGATCAACTGCTTGAAACCCTTGCCGTGGTGCCGGTGAAGGGTTCGCGCATTGTGCAAGTGAGTATTGATCACACTGATCCCCAACTCGCGCAAAAGATTGCCAATGGCTATGCGGAAACATTCATTGCTGACAATCTCGACCGACGCTTTGAAGCCACATCCTATGCGCGGAAATTTCTGGAAGAACGTATCCAGCAGCTCAAAGGCCGACTTGAAGATTCTGAAAAGCAGCTGGTAAAATATGCTGAGGAACAAGGCATCATCCAGCTGAACGACAACAAGGTTTTGTCTTCGACTGATCTTGAAGGTGTGAACAACAAGTTGGCGGAAGCCCGGAACGAGCGGGTGAAAAAGGAACAGCTCTGGAAGCAAGCGCAAGCCACAAGCGGCTTGGGACTGAAGGAAATCCTCGACAGCGATGCCATAAAGGCCAACCGCAAATTGAGGACGGAACTTGCAGCTGAATATCAGCAAAAGCTTGCAATCTTCAAGCCTGCATTTCCGGCCATGTTGCAGCTTCGCAACCAGATCAAGGAACTGGATCGTGAAGTCAACAACGAGGTTGAAGCCATAAAATCTGCCATTCAAGGTGACTATCTTGCTGCGCAACAGACCGAAGAAGAACTATTGCGACAGGTCGAATCCACAAAAGGCGATGTTGTTGACCAGCGCAAACGTTCAATACAATACAATATCATCCAGCGTGAGGTAGACACCAACCGTACACTTTATGACGGGCTTTTGCAGCGCTATAAGGAAATTGGCGTGGCTGGTGGTGTGGGCACCAACAATATTTCTGTTGTAGATCGAGCAACTTTACCTTTGATACCGCGATCGCCCAATCTGTTTCTCAACCTTGCTGTTGCGCTTGTTTCCGGTTTGGCCTTGGGCATTATTGTTGCGGCGCTGCTTGACCGCATGAACGACTCCTTCCGGTCGCCGGAAGACATCGAAACCGAACTCAATCTGCCAGTTATCGGGGTCATTCCAAAAGCTGTGGGCAATGGCACCGTTGAAGATGAGTTGCTGGACGGTCGCTCTGCGATATCGGAAGCCTTCCGATCGTTGCGAACTGGATTGCAATTTGCCACCAGTGATGGACTGCCTCGAACGCTTTTGGTTACCAGCAGCAAGCCTTCAGAAGGCAAAACCACGACAACCATCATGACTGCAAAATCACTAGCAAATATTGGATTGCAGGTGCTTTTGATCGATGGCGATTTGCGCAATGCCTCGATACACAAGCGGCTTCGCTGTCCGAATGAGGTTGGCCTCAGCAACTATCTTTCGGGGGCCAAACAACCGGAGGAGGTTGTGCAAGCAACGGACATTCCCGGTCTTGTGATCATGACCTCAGGGCCATTGCCGCCTAACCCCGCAGAACTTCTGACTGGACCGCGATTGACGTCATTGCTTGCGTTGGCGTGTGAGTCTTTTGATGTTGTTCTGGTGGACGGACCGCCTGTGCTTGGTCTTGCGGACGCGCCATTGCTTGCCAATGCGTTGCAGACGACGGTGATGGTTGTTGCCGCAAATGAAACAGGCCGCAACACGGTCAAGGTCGCCTTGAAGCGGCTTCAGTTTTCAAGGTCCAATGTGATTGGTGCCATTCTCAACAAATTTGATCACAAAGAGACAAGCTACGGATACGGATATGGTGACTATGAATATCATAGTTACGGCGAAAACCTTCAATTGCCGCCTGCTGCGCCACGATAATGAAAGACGCTTCTGCCATTCGACATGCCGTTCATGTTTTCAAATACCCGGCCAATCTTCGACACCCTAGTGAAAACAGAGTGCGAACCGGAATGCTGGATTTGCTCAAGGCAGCAGCTGGCCATGAGGAAACAATCAATCGATTGAGCGAGACTGAAAATGTAACACAGGAGTTGGTTTGCGAAGCTTCAAAACACTATCTCCGTGGTTTGATTACGGATTCGAAAAACAACCCTTACACCACCTTGGGACTTTCTGCAGCCGCCACGCCGGAAGAGATCAAGGCACACAAGCGTTGGCTTTTGAAATGGCTTCATCCCGACCGGAATCCCAGTAAATGGGAAGCTGTATTGTTCAAAAAAGTGTCAATGGCCGCAGAGGCGCTCGAAGATCCTTCAGTTGTAATCACCCGCGTCAAGGTCAAGCAGACAAAAGCAAAATCAATTTTGCGCCGGGAAATTGGCAAAGTTCTGCATCATCCCCGAAGAACGGCATCGAGAACAGCGATATTTGTCGCGTTCCTGAAACCAGTTTTGTTTGTGCTTATTGTTGCGGTTGCGGCAAGCATGATGCTCAAGCACTTTTCTTCGCCCCAATCATCTACATCCTTCGCCAGTCAGCTGGTGGCCAAATTCAAAGATAAATAAGATGCAAGCAAAACCATCTGGCCAACATACCAGCTTTTTTAAAAGGAGCTTTCAGGGCTTGCTATTGGGCATCTTGTTTCTGTTGGCTTGTGCGGCCGCAACCGGCTTTGGTTTTAAGTCACTATCTCCGAGAAATTATGCCCTGATTTCCAATGCAAAGTCAGATGAGGATGTGTTCAGCAGCTTGAAAGCGATGTCGGACGCTGAGTTTGCAGGGTTGCAAAATCGCGAGACGCTGGCATTTATGGCGGAACCACTGGACCGACAGACCATGAAAAATCTGGTGATGCTGCATGAGGTGGGCAAAAAGAAGGAAGATGTCGGCGAAATCTACGACATTCTCGCGGGCTTCACGAAGCGAAATATTTCTGTGCAAATTGGTGCGATCAATTCCAATCTGAAATCCGGTGACGTGGCCAAGGCGATGTTCCATCTTGATGCATTGTTGCGTGCCCATCCGCAGCTTGGCAAAACCATTTATCCCATGCTGTACCCTGTATTGAATGACAACAAGGCAGTTGCGGCTTTGGCAAAGGTTCTCGCTTCGCGACCGACCTGGCGGCGGGATTTCATGAATGAGTTGGCGGAACATGATCCTGAGTCTACAATTTCCTATAAGCTGTTTACCAATTTGCGAAAGCAAAACGCGGCCATCGAAGATAGTGAATTCCGGTATTTGTTTTCCAATCTGATTGGCAAGAAACAGTTTGATAAAGCCTATTTCATGTGGCTGGACTTTCTTCCAAGCGAGGACTTGGCTGATATAAAACTTATTTACGATGGCGGATTCAACAAGACACCGCGCAACCTGTTTTTTGACTGGAACATTGACCCCAGACCCAATTCCCGCATTGCCGTATCGAAACGAAATGAAGCGCCCTCAGATTTCACTTTGAAGCTTGAATTTTTTCAGGACCGGGAAGAATTCTATCATGTCTATCAATATCTGAAACTTCCGCCCGGGCAATTTGTAATTGGTTATGATGCAAAGGCAGAGCAGATCAATATGCCAGCCGGGCTGAGGTGGCGTTTGAGGTGTGCTGCGAACAGTGCTGTCATGGGAGAAAGTGAAAAGTTTCTATCGTCACAGCCTTGGACCACCCAATCATTCCCCGTGAATATCCCGGATGAAAACTGCGATACACAAATATTGCGTCTTGAGGCCGTGAGCAGAGCCGTACTTGATCAAAAATATGACGGACAACTCTATTTCGATAATTTCAAGATTGAAAAACTGAATGCTGGCGGCGGCGAGACCGAAGGAGTTACCGCCACGCCATGAACGTGATCGAAAATGCCATTGAGTGGCTGAAGGAACAGCGCCAATATACCAAGATGTGTATTACGGCTGCTGCCGACTATATTGCACTCAACATTGTGGTCGTTGTGTCTTACATGTTGCGTGTGTCCGATTTTGCACTTCCGCCAACGGACAAATTTCCGGTCTATTTTATTGCGCCCCTTTTGACCGTGGTGGCGTCGCTCCTCGTGGGCGTTTACCAAGCAGCGGCGCGAGGATATTCCAGTGCAATTGAAAAAAAGATTGTGACGGCCCTGACCCTTTCAGTCATGGCATGGGTGATCATTCTTTTTTCATCAGGCCTGACCGGATTTGCCCGTTCCGTTGTGATCATTTACCTGATTTTTGCAACGCTGATCATGATTGCCATACGCCGTTTCGCGGCAATGATTTTCAATGACAAGACATCATATATTCCAAGGCGCGCGCAAATTCCGCTGTTGATCTATGGTGCAGGACGGCATGGACAGGTGATCGCACAGACATTGCTGAGCCAGGGGCGCTATCGCCCTGTCGCATTTATTGACAATGACCCGACGATGGCTGGACGTATGGTGAGCGGCCTCAGGGTTCACCCGATTGAAGACGCGGTTGATCTGGTCAATCGTCATGGCCCGCAGGAGGCGATTGTTGCTCAGCCCGGCCTCAACCGGGGCAGCCGGCGGCAAATTGTCGAACAACTTGTCGCCTCTGGTCTGCTGGTGAAAATTGCACCGGACCTTGACGATATCATCAACAACAACGTGACGGTTGGCGAGATCAGGCCGATACGGGTTGAAGACTTGCTGGGCCGGGACTCTGTTCCTCCAGATCAATCACTGATGCATATCGCCATTGCAAATCAGGTTGTCATGGTGACAGGGGCAGGTGGATCGATAGGTTCAGAGCTGGTGCGGCAGGCATGCAGCGCCGCCCCTCGAAAACTGGTTCTGGTCGAGAACAACGAATTTGCGTTGTTTGAAATCCGCCGTGAAATGGAACGCAAACTGGAAGGTGGAACTGGCCCGGAGATTGTTGCCATTCTTGCGGATGTTCAGGATGAGTCCCGCATGACCGGGATCATGGCGCTTCACCATGTTGACATCGTGTTTCATGCGGCAGCGTACAAGCATGTCCGTTTGGTGCAGGAGAATGCGGCTGCGGGCATCAGAAACAATTGTTTTGGCACGGAAGCGCTGGCGAGGGCCGCAGTTGAAAACAAGGTCAAACGGTTTGTCCTGATTTCGACCGACAAGGCTGTTCGACCGACGAGCATCATGGGCGCATCCAAACGACTTGCTGAAATGATTGTGCAAGCTATTGCTGACGAGGTTCATCACGAGACGATTTTTTCAATCGTCAGGTTCGGAAATGTGTTGGGGTCAACCGGTTCTGTCGTTCCGATTTTTCGTCAACAGATCAACAGTGGTGGACCCGTGTTGGTTACACATCCAGAGGTCACACGCTACTTCATGCTCATACCGGAAGCTGCCCAACTTGTGATTCAAGCCAGCGCGCTTGGCACAGGCGGCGAAGTCTATGTGCTGGACATGGGTGAACCTATAAAGATTGTCTCCCTTGCCCAGACAATGATTGAAATTGCCGGACTGAAACAGAGAACAACAGACAACCCCGAAGGTGACATTGAGATCAAGTTCAGCGGTCTGGTTGAAGGGGAAAAACTCTACGAAGAGCTGCAAATCGGCAGGGACGTTTCAAACACGGCGCACCCCCGCATTATGAAATGTCGTGAATTCATGTTGGACAAGGGCGAGCTTGACAACAAGTTTCTCTTGCCGCTGCGTGAAGCGACAGACGATGACATGATGAAGGAACTCGTCATGTTTGCTGCCGCTCTCGCTTGACAGCCGGAGTAAACATCAATTCCAGCGCGGACGATAAAGCTGTCGGACCATTGGTTTTCGACTTGTTTGAGAATTCTTCAGCACAAGGTCTGCAACCGCAAGTGAGAACCAGATCATGGGAAACCAGAACTCAAAAACAAACACATGGTGCAAGGCAACCCACAGGAGCGAAAAATACACGGCATGGGCATCGTAGGTCTTTTGCCTGGCAAGGCCCACAAGTTTGGACAGAAATATTCCTGCCGTAATTACAAAACCCAAAATGCCCGTGGCAACCGCGATTTCCAAAAACAGGCTGATGAGACCGCTGCTTACAACAAACTGACCATATATGCGTGCGCCATCCTGATTTGCCTGCGAGATTGCGCCCCAACCAATACCAAAAAAATTATTTGACAAAACATGATAACCAAAAGTGTAGGCTTCGCGCCGACCGAAGACCTCATTTTCAGACAAAGCCGGGTCGGTGAATAGAATGTCGAGTTTGCGACCGATAATTTCCTGATAAAGATATTGTCCTGTTTCGGTGAAATACAAAAAGCCCGCAATTACAACTATGAACGCAACGAGCAACCACGCACCAATTGAAGCCTGACGTACCAGGAAACTGTATGTCCAGAGAACGATTGCAAAACCAAGAAACGACGACGCGCTGCCCAATGCAATATAGGCGGGCAGCACTGCGCACATGAACAGCAGCATTTTATCACGGCGTTGATGCAGGTAAATTGTGGCAATTGGCAACAAACATTCAAAAGCGATTGACGTGAATCCTGCTTCTGACGAGAAAACGCGTGGCCGTTGAAAGCTGCTTCCGAGAATGGTGGCTTGCGGAAAATTGCTGATAGAGAAAGGAATGAAATCCGAAATATAGAGACCCAGAAGGTTGGACGTTACAATTTCAAGATAGACACATGCAGATAAAACGAGGGCGGATGTCGCCGCAAATTTTGAGACATCGAGGATGGAGATTTTGGCAAGCCCCAACCACTCGCGGACCCACCAATAGTTCAAAAGCCACACTAAAAAGAATATGGACGCATATTTCATATTTTGCGACCCAACGCTTGTTGGTGAAAAAATCAGTGGCAGCAGTCCCAATAGGAATACAAGACCGAATGCCGTGTCCGTGTTGCGGAATTGCACATGAGTTGTACATCCCCGAACAAAAAACAAAGTGCCCACCAAACATATCAGGCTGAGACAAAAGTCGAAGGTGATGGACGGCACCGGCGACAAAGCGTGAAGCAGAGAAAGTCCTACGATATAGAGACCCATCAAGTTGCGAAGATTCATCTTTTAAGTCTCAGTCTATCGATGAGATGGCGTAGTGGCCGCAATATGCGCATATGACTGACACGCGAGAGAATGCGCCGAAGCGACATGGCGTTATGATGGATGCCCTGCTGGCGCAATTGCTTCATGTCAGAGATGACCTGCGCTGAGGTATTGGCTATATTGTGCGATGGATGTGGAATCGCTTGATGACTGCGCATGGCAGTCCATAATTCAAAATGCGATTTCGCATAGGCTTTCCATGTCAAATCCTGAACTGATGTGATGCGGGATTGCCGTTCATCCAGAATGCCACGCAGAACTGCTTCAAGGTCGTCGGACGTGAGCACGGGGTGGGTTATGCCATCGACCAAGTCGAGATGGAAACCTTGAGGCGTTATGATGGTTTTGACACCAGAGGCCAAAGCATCAAGCGTTCCCAATGATCCTTCATCCATTCCCAAATAGATGTAATAGTCAAAACCGGGAATCGCGGCCAACATGCTGCTGTAGTCATGCAGATAGTCGCTGGTTTCCTGCTGGTAGAGAACGATGGCGCCTGCCCGCTCCAGTTCCGGCACCACTTTTTCCCAGCCTGCGCCAAAAATTCTGAATTCGAATTCCTCAAGGTTCATGCGGCTTGTAACATCAAGCAACAATTGCTCGCGCTTTCTGCCATCAGGATACAACCTGGTTGTAAGCCCCAATACAATCCGGCGCGGTTTGACAACGGCATCATGTGCAGGTGAAATGAACGTCAGGTGTTCCGGCTTTACACCTTCATCAAGAAGTTGCTGGCGGGTGTCGCTTGACATGCAAATGCCGACGTTGACTGTTTGTGAATGAAGCGTGGAGCAGACCTGACCGATCTTGTGGCTGTCATCTAAATGGGTAATGAACATTGTGGAGAGTTGCGAGGTTCGCGTATTGGCGAAAGCCCAGCTCATATGATGGACAATGTCAGACGTTTTTTCTGCTGATTCTGAAACTGTTGCTTCAACATCAAACGCAGCAAGTTCCTGTGCAAGGCGTGTGGCGATTTTCTCGATGATCCACGATCTGTTTGCCCTATTGAGAACGATGCTCACTTTCATGGTTGATCAGCCACCATATTTTGATTTGAACTCTTGATTTTGCGGCGGGCCACCCGGACGGAGACCAGTGCAGTAAAGGCAAACCCTATCGCGAGTGTGCTGCTCCAGGCAATTGCCGCACCTGTCAATGCCAAAATCGGAACCAAAGAAAAAAATAGTATCACACCTGTAATCGACCCGATCAAACTTCCGACGAGTGTAATCTCCGGGTGGCCAATAGCGAAAGCGAGTGTTCCTCCCCAGATCAAAGGGGCGCAGACCAGCAACCATAGTGACATTTGTGGCGCGAGATTCGGCAAACCCTCATAGCCTTTTCCAAAAAAGATATCGCTGAACAACCACAGGCCCAACCACATTGCCGCAATGAGGATGATTGCCCCCAGAAAAAGTTGTTTTGAAATGCGTATCAACATAGACTTCAGTTCCGGATATTTTTTGGCGGCCCATAGCCGTTGTACCTCAGGCAACAAAGCCAGGTAAAAGGGATCAACAGCGCGCCAAAGTATTTGCACCAGATATTTGGCGGCACGATACAATCCGATACTTTCGAGGCTCATCGTCAGTGAGAGGATGAGGATGTCGAGATCCTTTGCCATCAAGTCTGATACTGACAGACCAATCTGTGCCGCAATGAGCCGAATATCGCCGGTCATGCGCGTGGCAAATCCCCGGATTGACCAGCGCGGATCCCCTTGGATTTGAATTTGTGCGTTGAAAAGCCGTCGCGCTGTGAAAATATACCAAAAGTTCATTGCAGTTGGCACCAAGAATGAAATGCACAGTGCAATCTTAACACTCAAAAGCCCTGTCATCGCAAGAGCAGCACTCAGGAGCAAACGTAGTCCCCAATCAACGGTGGTGCCTAAGGCAATAAGGTTTGCGTGGTCCATGACGCGCAACAGTCCGATGGCGCTGCCATTTCCGCTTTTTGAAAATACAAACCCAATGCAGGCAATGTAGATGAGGCTGCCGCTGACACTTTCATGATTGTAGTAACTCAGAATCACAGGCGTAAGGGCAGCCAATAACAGAGCCGGGGCCAACCGTGTCAAACTCTCGAACAGGAAATAATCATAGAGCCGGATGCGAAAGTCAGGTTCTATCATGTGTGTCTGGCGGTCTTCTCCCAACACATGGAATTTCTTGACCACGACTTCCTGCATTCGCGCTTCGCAGAACAGCGATGAACTTGTGATGAGGGCGGTGACCAATGAGAACACGCCAAATTCGGCAACACCCAGAACGCGCGCCAGCAGGATCATATAAAGTGCGCCAAGTACGCCTTGCACGGCGCTTGCGACGTATTGCCATTTCAAAATATGGCTCAGCCTGCCTGCTACTTTAGATGTCTCATTCAAATTGTTTGGCCCCCAGCAATTTTGCGGCTCTCAATGTGGAGTATCGCGAAGCATGTCCCTTAGATATTTCAGTGATGCGGGAGCTGCTCCCTTGCGTTGGACCAAATGATTGCGCGCCGTCATGAAGAGTTCACCCACGCTGTAGTTTGTGAAACTTGCTGAGAGGTCGCTGCGCACAAAGAACGCATTTGTACCAGCCACATTGCAACAGACCAGACGGTGATCCGGCAAGCAGTTGACCAAGGCCTGCAAGCTGGCGCCATAGTAATCATCACCAGTCCAAGAGTGTGTTGCATTGTAGGCCACTGTTGTAACCAAAGGTGGCGGGAACTTGCCATTGTATTCCGCGACTATGACTTTTGGAGAAATGATTTTTGCAACCTCGCCGAGGATTACAGCGTCATTACCGTCAATGTCTATGCTGAACAAATCGCATGGACCTGAAAGGTGGCTGCTCCAACGCTGGACAGCTTCAGCGATATTGTCCTTGGTAATGAACAATTGTTCGACCAGAAGGGAAGGGCTTTTTGCCGGAACCATGGTGCAGATACTGGCGATGTTTGCGGCATCTCCGTCAACCCACACGCCTTTCCAGCCTTGCAGCAGCATGTAGTGAGTATTGTTTTCCACACCCTTGCCACACCCCAGTTCAATGAAAGTTCCTGTGTTTAGACCAAGACGT
>JANMEM010000251.1:0-1954 GCA_031376985.1 Hyphomicrobiales bacterium | reverse complement strand
GGCATTAAAGGCCCGTGCTGAAATGGAAACGGAACAGCTTGAAGCCGCAGCCGCAACACTTGCAGCAGTTCCGGCAGAAAAACAAAACGACGCCCATATCATCAGTGCCAAGGCAGCACTCGATTTGGTGTTGAACCCTGTAGACACCAGCGGCATTTCCACGCTGGAAAAGAAACTCGCCGACAACCCTCTCGACCACGCCGCCCGCGTTGAACTCGCGGTATTGCTCAACGGTAGCAACCGCCGTGAAGACGCCATCGACCAGTTGATCCACGTCATCCGCAAGGACCGTACATGGAATGACGATGGTGCGCGAAAACAACTCGTGCAATTCTTCGAAGCCTGGGGACCGAAAGACGACATGACACTGCTCGGCCGCCGCAAACTTTCATCCGTTTTATTTTCGTGAGGTGACATGAAGCGCTATCACACCATTGCCGAACTCCCCGATGTGCTCTCCGTGTTTCCGCTGTCGGGTGCATTGTTGCTGCCACGGGTGGAACTGCCTTTGAATATTTTTGAAGACCGTTATCTCCAGATGTTCAACACGGCTTTGTCCTCACACCGCCTCATCGGCATGATCCAGCCAGAACCCGGCGAAGATCAGGACCGTCCGGCGTTAAGCCGTGTGGGTTGCGCTGGCCGCATCACATCACTGACCGAGACTGACGACAACCGCATGCTCATCAACCTCACGGGGGTCTGTCGCTTCGAAGTGGTGAGTGAAAAGAAAGTCAAAACGGCATGGCGGCAATGCAAGGTGACCTATGACGGCTTTGCCGGAGATCTGATCACAGACAATCAGGCGCGCAGCGTCAACCGTGATGCACTGGTCACCGCTTTCCGGCAATATCTTGAAGCCAACAACATGTCGGCCAATTGGGATGAGGTCGAAAAAGTCTCGACTGAAAATCTGGTAAATACACTTTCGCAAATGGCACCCTATCCCGCATTGGAAAAGCAGGCTTTGCTCGAAGCCCCTGATTTGAAATCCCGCGCCGATATGTTGATTGCCTTGACGGAACTTGCATTGGCCAGACAATCCAATGGCAATGCAAAGACACTGCAATGAACACCACTGCTTGCGATCCGAGACTGTTGGCGCTGCTGGTGTGTCCCGTGACTAAAACGCGTTTGACTTATGATGCCGAACGCCAGGAACTGGTCAGCCGCGTTGCGGGCCTCGCCTACCCGATTCGTGACGGCATCCCTATCATGCTGGCCGAAGAAGCCCGCGAGTTCGACACGTGAGTGATATCTGGCCCACGGAACTCCGCATCAAGGACCATGGCCGCAATTTTGAAATGCAACTGGAGTCAGGCGAAGTTCTGTTGATTCCTGCCGAACTACTGCGCGTTGAAAGCCCATCAGCCGAAGTTAAAGGCCATGGACCGGGTCAGGAAACCCTCGTGTGGGGCAAACGCAACGTGCTCATCATGAAGGCCGCTCCCGTCGGAAACTACGCGGTGCGCCTGCACTTCAACGACGGCCACGACACCGGATTATTCACTTGGGCCTATCTTGCCGAGCTGGGGCGCATGCAGGAAAAAAAGATGCGGGCTTATGAGGACAAGCTAACGGCAGCCGGGTTAAAACGATAGACAGATTACTCCGGGTTTTTCGTCATTCCAAACACGAATATAGCGAAGCGGAACGAGTGATTTGGAACCCCGCTTTGACCGCCGAAAGCTGGGTTCCAAATCGCTCACTTCGCTGTGCTGCGTCTCGCGTTTGGAATGACGGACTAAAATTACCTCAAGCCGCACGCGCCCGTGACTGCCGCACCATCCGCGCCAGACTCAATAGGCACCGTCCCGTAATTGCATCACCCAAATCCGCCATCTGCCGCGACTGCAAAATCGCCTGTTGCACCGCCACCTGCATACGACCCAGATCATCACCCGACAGCAATCGCAACTGCCGCGCCGACGCCGCTTGTTGAGCCCCGAAAAAG
>JANMEM010000245.1:0-3743 GCA_031376985.1 Hyphomicrobiales bacterium | reverse complement strand
GAAGGCTGTTAAACGACTTCTCCTTGCGTTGCGGTTCTGCCGCGTCGCGCTTCGTCTTGGGGAGAGCCGGTTGGGATACCGGCGCTTGCTGCTTCAGCGGTTGCGCAGTCTCCGGCGTGGTGGCTTCCGCCGCGGGCGGCGCGACGGGTTGCAAAAGTGGTGCAGGCGTAGGCGGTTGCAGCCGCTTCAATTTTTCGCTGGCAAGCGCGGCCCAAACCGTGCCGGGGAAGCTGTCCGCCACGACATTCAACAGCGCGGGGTCGTCGCCTGCGGCAGCATAGGCGGCCTGAGCGGCGTCTGGCTGGAGCACGGGTGCGGGCGGTGGTGGGGGCTCCACCAGCGGAGCCACGGCCACGGCAGGAATGAAGAAGAAGTCGCCTGTGATAGCCGAACTGTCATAGGGCAGCTGCTTGCCGTCGGTGGCTGTCTGCACCTCTTTGCGCGTGCGCTTGAAAACGCCTTCCAGCGTAAGGCCCGGAACCTTCACGCTCTGCGCCAGTGCCAAGGTGAAGGGGCTATTGTCGCCATCGCCGTCTGCGGCCACCGAGCCGGGTGACGTGGCATAAGCCACATAGGTGCCGCGCGGTGCCGTCACTGCCGCGAGCCCGCCCGAACTTGTGGCGCGCATGGAGCGGAAGGGATTGTTGCGGCAGGCGTCGAGGATGACAATGTTGAGGGGCACGCCGCTGTTCTCTGTCAGTGCGAGAACCGAGTTTACTGAGATGTTCTGAATGTCGGCCTCGTCGCTCGAGCGCGTATCGGCGTCAACAGGCACCAGGAAGTTGATGCCATTAAGTTCAATGCCATGGCCAGCGTAGTAGATCATACTGGCCTCCGCGCCCTGCTTCAGCTTACGCCCAAAATCGACCAGCGCCTGTTTCATGGCGCGCTGGTCCAGATTGTCGGCGCGCATCACCTCGAAGCCGACACCAGCCAGCGTCAGCGTCATCAGGTCTGCGTCGAATTTCGGGTTCTTCAGGTCGTTGACATGGACATAGTCGCTGTTGCCAATCACCAAAGCAATGCGTTTGCCTGCCGTAGCCGGCAGTACGCAAGCCAGCAGCACAACCAAGGTTAAGAAAATCCGTATCATAATTAACCTCAAACCTGAGCCGAACCTGCGCGCGCTGCTAGCAACACGTGTTTCGACAACAATGCAAAACTGAAGCTATCATGCCCTCGTCGCTTTGTCTTGGTTTTGGTAATTTAGTGGACGAGACTCGATTGCGGTCCCTAATCTACCGAAGTGGTTCTGTCGCATCACAAACTCCTTCGAGCCGGAAACGTTGTTTCGGCCTAGCTGAAGCCTAAAAAGCATCGTAACTGCACCGCTGGAACCCCATTGGAACCCCACAGCGAAAATCCAGCGCGGTAAAACTTCTAAGCCATTGAAAAGATTGGCGCGCCCGAAAGGATTCGAACCTCTGACCCCTAGATTCGTAGTCTAGTGCTCTGATCCAGCTGAGCTACGGGCGCTTGTTTGCGTGTCATTAGGCGGAAGTTTTCGCAAAGGCAAGCACCTTTGCGCAGGGCGCTCAGGCCTGCTTTTTATGACGTGCCAATTCAACAACGCGGTCTGGAATGACCACGCAGAAACAGGTGCCTGCTTCGCCTGAATGGCGCACCGATATGGAGCCGCCATGGGCTTCGGCGAGTTCCTGTGAAATGGCAAGACCCAGACCCGTGCCACCGGGCTTCGCTGCAGACTGGAAAGCTTCGAACAGGCTGTCACGCACAGCTGCGGGAATGCCGGGGCCATTGTCGGTCACATCGATTTCGGTGACGCTGCCGTGCCGTGCCGCAGCGATGGTGATGGCAGGATGACGGCTGGGGTCATGGCCCATTTGTTCGAAAGCCTGGGTGGCATTGCGCACGAGGTTGGTGAGGATACGGTGCAATTGTTCACGGTCTGCATCTATCACGACCATGCGCTCCACCTGATTTTCGAGTGTGATGCGACCCTGCACAATTGGATCAAAAGCCATGAGCACGTCTTTGGCGATGTCGTGTAAATTCAACTTGATGCGCTCAGGCGGCAGTTCCCGGGCCTGACCATATTTCAAGGTCTGTGTCAGGAAGTTGATGGCACGGTCCAGCGAGGTGATGAGGCGCGGGGCAAAACGTTGCACTTGCGGGTCACGCACCTCTGCCAGTGAATCGGACACGACTTGTGCCGTGGTCAACATGTTGCGCAAGTCATGGCTGACCTTGCTCACCGCAAGGCCCAAAGCCGCAAGATGGTTTTTCTGCTGCAACAGTGATTGCAACTCGGTTTGCATATCGTGCAACTCACGTTCAGCCGTGCCAATTTCGTCGGATCGTGTTGATGGGATGATAATCCGCGATGCGTCCTGTGGCTTGTCACCAAAGGCCGTCATGTTGGCAGACAACCTTTGCATGGGTCGCACCAGCACCCGGTTCAACGCGGCATAAATCAAGGCGGCAACAACGATGGATAAAAATATGGAGAGGTAGAGAATGTTCAAACCGTAGCTGCGCATGGCCATGGTCAATGGTGCTTCATGCAGTGAAACCTCAATCAATTCGCCTGACATATTCGGCGGGATATCAATGATGTTGATGATGCGGTCTTTGGATTTGAACAGTGCTGACAAGGCTTCGCCCAAGGTCAGCCAATGCATGCCTGCACGCAAGTCAAAGGTCTGTTCCGACATGCCTTCTTCGTTGTTGCGCAAGATGAGCTGGCGGGTGCCGTTGCGTTTCAGGGAGACGGCCATGACGCCCGCACCCTTCAAGATTTCAGTGCGCAACGCATCGTCGAGAATGGCGTCAGGTGCAGCCTCGGCGGCGAGGGCCGCAATTTCGGCCTGGGCCACTCTGGTTTTCATCCATTGAATGCGGAAGTTGCCGATTGACGGGATGAAAATCATCACTTCGCCCAACAGTACAAAGATGATGGTGAGCACCAGCACTTTGGCCGAGAGACCGCCGAAGCGGTTGTGTTGTTGTGACGTTGATTCACCCATGGCGGGATATTAGCCGAATATTTTCAAAAATCCGATGAGCTTTCTGACCAAGGGTTTTTCCGTGACACCTGCATAGTAAGTAATGGCAGCACGTTTTCCGGCTTCGCCCAGCGTTGGATAAGGCAATACCATGCCTGCGATGGCGGAGACTTTGAGTTTTTGGGTGACGGCGAGCGTCCACATGGCAATCAAATCCCCGGCATTGGGACCGACAATGGAGCAGCCGAGAATGCGGCCATTCTTTGCTGTGACCAGCTTCACAAGGCCTTTGGCTTTGCCTTCTGCGATGGCACGGTCATTTTCATGGAAAGACCAGCGCAAGACGCGGATGCTGTCGCCATGCTGTGCCCTGGCGTCCTTTTCTGTAAGGCCCACGTGGGCCAGTTCAGGGTCGGTGTAGGTGACCCAGGGAATGATGTCAGTGCGGTTTTTGACGGGCAATCGGAACAGGGCGTTCCGGATGATCAGGCCCGCATGGTAGCCTGCCACATGGGTGAATTGCAGGCCGCCTGCCACGTCACCTGCCGCATAAACACGTTTGTTCGAAACACTGCGCAAACCCTGATCAACGGTAATGCCGCGTTTGGTGAAGTTGATATTGGCTTTTTCCAGATCGAGGCCATCGACATTCGCACTGCGGCCTGCGGCAACCAGCAGATGCGACCCCTCAATGATCTCGTCATCGGCAGCAACAATACGAATGCCTGATTTGGATTTTTCGATGCGCTCAATCTTGATGCCGCCCCGGATCCTAAT